>CBIHQL010000223.1:0-6958 GCA_966211855.1 uncultured bacterium | reverse complement strand
CCAGACAATTTCCCCTAATTTACCCTGCCCAACATTTAGCATCAGGAAAATTGCATGACCCCGAATCAATTACTCCTTAGATATGCTTTGCGCTATCCTTTCTGGAATATTTTAACGATTGTTCTTGGCTTTTCGGGTGCCTTATTTAACGGGGTGAGCACAGCACTCATTATTCCATTGGCCTTGGGTTTTCTAGGCCAAGACATCAATCTAGAGAATAGCCCACCTATTATTCAAAAAACGCTGGCATTTCTAGGCGTTAATTCAGATAGTCGCCAGTTAGCTTTAATGCTACTGGTTATTCTTTTGGCAATTGTTTTCAAGAACTTAACTGCCTATGCTAACTCTTTAGCAGCAGGTCATTTATCACGCTTATTGATGAATGATCTTCGGCGTGAAAGTTTGGAATTGTTGCTATCGGTTGATCTTGATTTTTTCACTAAGAGCCGGGTTGGAGATATTGTCAATCAGGTCAGCAGTGAAGTAACTCGTACCGCTCGGGCTGTACAACTCATCTTTCAGCTTGTTACTGTTGCCTCTACAATTTTAGTTTTCATTGCTATTTTGCTCTCAATTTCCTGGGAGTTAACCGTTGCCTCAACAGGATTGTTACTTTTAGTCGTTTTAGTTAATCAGTACTCAATTAATCGTTCTAAACAGTTTGGCAAAGTTCTGACTGATACTTCTCGAATTTACTCAAGTAATCTTTTTGATGTTCTAGCTGGCATTCGTCTAGTTAAGTCAGTCAGCAATGAGGAACGAGAGTTTCAAAAGTTAAATGCTCTGATTATTCAGCGAGAGAAAGCCGAATTTCAAGCTCAGGCCAACTCTGCTGCGATCGCCCCTGTGAATGAAGTCTCAGGCATCATTGCGGTACTTACGATTTTATTTCTCGGTCGTCTGTTTTTTGATCAACAACTGCAATCGCTCTCGACAGTTCTGCTGACCTATTTATTTGTTTTGTTCCGGTTATTGCCGATGATTGGGCAGCTCAATACGGCTCGCAATGGCTTAGCCAACGCAGCAGCCAGTGTTGAAAGTGTGAGTGATTTTCTGCGCAGAACCGACAAGCCTTTTATGAACAATGGTTCTCTTGCTTACACAGGGCTGAAAGAGGGAATTCGGTTTGAAAAGGTTTCTTTCACGTACCCAGGCCACGATCGGTTGGTGCTTGACCAAGTTGATTTATCAATTCCCCGGGGCACAACTCTTGCCTTAGTCGGAGCGTCAGGTGCCGGAAAATCGACGATCGCTGATTTATTACCTCGGTTTTACGACCCTACGGCTGGCAGAATTACGATTGATGGGCACGATTTGAAAGAGTTTGATTTACGTACCTATAGAAAAGCGATTGGGATTGTTAGCCAAGACACGTTTGTCTTTAATGACTCTGTCAGAAATAACATTGCCTACGGTCGTGAGGATGTTACTGATGACGACGTGATTGCGGCAGCCAAGCAAGCCAACGCTTACGAATTTATTACCCAATTGCCGGAAGGATTTGAGACCGCACTGGGCGATCGCGGCGTTTTACTTTCAGGGGGGCAACGCCAACGAATCGCGATCGCAAGAGCCCTCCTCAACAACCCGGAGATTTTGATTTTAGACGAAGCTACTAGCGCCTTAGATTCTGTATCAGAGCGGTTAGTGCAGCAAGCGATCGACAGTTTGAGCAGCAATCGCACCACTTTAGTCATTGCTCACCGTCTTTCTACCGTGCAAAAAGCTCAACAAATTGCCGTGATGGAAAAGGGGCGGGTGGTCGAGCTGGGCTCTCATGAGGAGCTGCTGAGACAGGGAGGATATTATGCTCGTCTTTGCCTCATGCAATTCTCTACCGATACTCAAGAGATGATGAAGGCTTCCCAAAACGGTGCGGTTGCCAGAACCTCCTATGAAGTCCGGACTCGCCTCACTTCCATGATTGGTTCTCTAAAGCTGCTCGTTGACGGAGTTATAGATGATTCTGATGAGCGTAACGAGCTGACTGAAGAAGCTTACCTCTCAGCCGTTGGCTTACTCAGAAAGCTAGAAGCACTCGAAGAGGAAATGAAAGTGCAAAGAAACGGTTCTGTTCTCGATCCCCAAGGAGCGAGTTCATAGTTTTCCCTCCAGTACTGGCTAACAAAAAGGGATGATCTGGCTCTAACAGATCATCCCTTTTTCTTGACCAGAGATTGAACTTAACCGATTTTCAGCAGTTCGACATCAAAAATCAGAGTGGCATTCGGCGGAATTACACCCCCAGCACCACGAGAACCGTATCCCAGTTCGGAGGGAATAATCAGTTGACGACGACCGCCTACTTTCATGCTGCCCACGCCTTCATCCCAGCCCTTGATCACTTGACCCACACCAATTTTGAATTTGAACGGTTGGCCGCGATCGCGAGAACTATCAAACTTGGTTCCATCCTCTAAGGTACCTGTGTAGTGAACCACAACAGTCTGACCGGGCTGCGGCGTTGCACCTGTACCTTCTTGCAAATCAATATATTTGAGGCCCGAAGGGGTGGTCACAGCTTGATCTGCATCCATAAGATTTTCTTTCTCTTCCACACTAAGATTAACGTCTGAGCTTTCGGCAATTAGCGTTGGGGTGCTCACTGCCACGGTTTCTTGAGGACGGGGTGCTTGCAGTTCAGCCGCGATCGCTGTACTGCGGTTGGTTACCTGGGCAACCACCAGTAGGACGCAGCAAGCGAGCATGACTCCTAAACTAATTAAAATTTCCCGCAAAATTTTTCCTCCTAATTTTCTTTAAAGCGGCTCAAGCAGCTCTCAGGACGAAACAGCTCGCGTCCCCACAGCATTATCTCTCAGAACCCTTGAGGGACGACATCTAACGCCAGAGTTTGTTTTCTAAATCGCGAACCTGACGCTCTAGGCGATCGAGACGGCCTCGTAGCTCATCCATTTCTGCTTGTCGGGGCACGCCAATATCTTGCAAGACATTCCGCAACTGCCGCTGCATTTGCACGTCTAAGTTCCCCTGCTCTGACTTTAAATGCTGCGTTAAATCATCAACAAAACTTTTGGCCTGCTCAGGGTTGAGTTTCCCTGTTTTGACCCACTCATCGCTTACTTCTTTCAGCTTCTCGGCAACGAGCGAGGTTGTCCCCACCCCAATCATCAAGAGCTGCTTCAGCACATTATTGCTATCCATGCGATTTTCTCTAGTAACTTGGCTTTAAGAATCGGCTAGATATCAGCTTTTGAATGACTGCTCAAGCGTGAGTGTTGGTGTGTCAATCTGATGAAGCTAGCCTACAGCTTTATTCTGTCAAATCCCAGACGATTCTTTAGCCCCCACAAGTTTGATAAGCTTTATCGTGCGAAGTTCACGGTTGGTTATGGTTATTGAATGGCTAAGAGTCAAAGTCGCCCCAGAATTGCGGGAGCGCTACATTCAGAAAGACGCTGAGATTTGGACTCCTTTTTTGGCAGAATATCCAGGCTTTTTGGGCAAACAGGTGTGGATTAACCCCAACAACCCCTCAGAAGTCATCTTAGTCATCCACTGGGAGAGCCGTGAAGCTTGGAAGGCGGTTCCAGCCAGCCGTTTAGAAGCCATTGACCAAGCGTTTATTCGAGAGCTTGGTGGTACTTACGAATTTCTCGAAGAGGCAGAGTATCACATTCGCAAGATTTCTCCAGCTGATTAGATTGCTGCTACTGCTCAAGCGATCGCCCATCGACCTCGCCAACCCCAGGCAATCTCGTAAGCTAGCATACGAAATGGAAGTCTTTAGCTGAGCTGTGACTCATGGCTGATTGCCCCCGCTGCGCTCAAATTGTTGAACCGAGCGCTGTTACATGCCCCCGTTGCCACCTGACCCTCAAAGCCTATGGGCATCCCGGCATTCCTTTACATCGGGCGGCTGGTGAAGAGTATCTATGCGCCACCTGCACCTACGAAGCTGATGACACCTGCACATTCCCGCAACGGCCCTATGCCAAAGAATGCACTCTTTACGAAGATGTCTCTAAACCCCCAGGCAACTCGTCGGGGCAGAGCCGTCTTAACAGCCCATCGCCGATCGCTCAGGTTAGAACGTGGCTCAAGCAACATCCGGTGTGGATGGCAGTTCTGGGGCTAGTCGTAATTAGTTTTGTGATTTCTTTACTCTAGGTCTAGTCTGCTAAATAGTTGGATAGCGCTAGGGCAGCGTTACGGGAACAGAGTTAGGTTCACTCAAGCTTTCTAAAGCGGGAGTTGGTTCAGCCAGAGCGGTTTCTTCTTGGAAAACGGCGAGATCAAACCAGAAGGTAGTGCCAATACCGACTTCGCTGACGAGGTGAACACTGCTGTGGTGCTTTTCAATAATGTTTCTCACAATCGAGAGACCCAAACCAGTGCCCTCTAGGGTATGCACTCGATTCTCGACTCGGAAGAACCGATCGAAGATGGCTTCTTGGTCTTCGGCATCAATCCCAATTCCGGTATCAGAGATTTCGATACGCACCGCATTCGCTCGTTGATTAGACAAAGCGCTGCCTGATCCCTGAGGAGGTTCTAACAAATAAGCTCGAATGACTACTTGACCGCCTGCCTCGGTGAATTTCAGCGCATTACCGACTAGATTGGCAAACACTTGCAGCAATAAATCGTAGTTGCCTACCACAGAGGGCAGATTTGGCTGGATTTCTTGGTTTAGCTCGATGCCTTTGTCTTTGGCGTTGAGCTGGTAAGTACGCAACGTTTGTTCGATGGGCTGGCTAATATCGATCGCCTCAAAGTGATAGCGCTTGGAAGATTCTAGGCGCGATAAATCGAGGACATCATTGACTAGACGCGTCAGGCGATCGGTTTCCCGGTTGGCGGTATCCAAAAACTCGCAACGTTGCTCTTCAGTGAGATCTTCGCCATATTCATGCAGCGTCTCGATAAAAGATTTGATATTAAAGAGTGGCGTTCTCAATTCATGAGACACATTACTGATGAATTGGCTCTTAGCTTCGTTAAGCTCGACCTCGCGAGTAATGTCTTGCACGGTCATCGCAATGCCTTTGACACTCTCACGATATTGGTCGAGGACGGTCGTCAGCAGAATGCGTACAGTGCGGTTGTTGGGTTCGGTCAGCGTAATCCGGAACTCAGCGCCTTCGCGATCGCCAGCTGCCAATTGATATAAGGGTCGGGTGAGTTCCACCTGCACCGCTGCGGGTAAGTGATGGAGTACATTAGCCGCTACTACCGTCTTGCCATCCCAGCCAAAAATGCGGCGTGCGGTTGGGTTGACCAAGACCACATGCATGTCAGCATCGAGCAAAACCGCCCCATCGGCGATCGTCGAGACCAACGTTTCTAGCTTGGCTTTCTCAGCGGTCAGTTCTTCAATATTTTGTTCTTCGTAGCGCTCTAACCGCTCAGCCATATCGTTAAAGCTGAGGATCAGTTCGCCCAACTCGCCCCCTAGCGGCAAGTCAATGCGTTGCTTAAAGTTCCCGGCAGCAATATTCTTGACCCCAACCAACAGCTCTTTAATGGGTTTTGTAATCGTTAGGGCGTTAAAGACAGCTCCTAAAATCACCATTACCCAAATTGAGACGAACACCGCGATCGTTACATCTCGCGTCAAGTTAGACGAAACGGCGGCTGTGGGATTGGGGTTGATCCCGATCGCCAGCGTCCCTAAATACTTGCCCTCCTGGAGCAAAGGCACAAATACATCGGTGACCTCACCATCGGGCGTCAGGTGTTGCCGCACCATCGGCAGTTCAGAACGCTCAGCATAGTTGTCGGGTAGCTGAATCCGCCGCCGAATCGTCAGCGAGTTTTGCACTTCTGACTCAGAGAAGGGAATGCCAAAGAAGATATTGCCATCTTCATCGGCGTACAGCATGTAACGAATGCTAGAAGTTGTGCTGTAAAAGCGGTGGGTGAAGCGAGCCAGCTCTGTTCGATTGTCATCAGCAATGAGGGGGGCCACGTTAGCTGCCAACAACAGCCCCAAGTCTCGACCAAATCGAGTGTCATTGAGGCGGGCATCTTGTTGAATTGTGTTGACAGCCCAGAAGGTCAAACCACTCATGATCAGCGAAACCACCAGTGTGGCTGCTGCCATCAGCTTGGTCTGAAGCGTAAATTCTGACCACCACCGCCCGATGATGTCTCTGATAGTTCTGAGGAGAGCAAGCAAGGGTATTTACAAACGTTAGGGTGTTCAGGAAAATCGCAGGAATTCCCTGCTAAATCTAAGCCAACAGCTGAGAAATCAAGTTTCAGCGATCGCTCAGGTACCTATATTTTATACATGTTCCTGAGAACATCACGTTTGCAGTTTCTTGGTCTTTCCAGAGTCTTGCTTGCTTCTCTTGGCCTCTCTGGCCTCTTAAGGTGCAGAGTTGGCGGTTTTGACGCGATAGCCGATGTCACGACGATAGTAAGCGCCTTCAAACTGAATTTTCTCGACTGCTGCATAGGCTTGTGCGATCGCGTCGTCAAACGTCTCGCCCAAAGCTGTCACACCCAAAACGCGCCCTCCATCAGTCAGGATTTTTTGATTTTTGAATTGCGTCCCTGCGTGGAAGACCTCAGCCCCAGCCATTTCGGCTTCATCAATCCCTGTGATCACGTGACCTTTTTGGTAAGACTCTGGATAACCGCCTGCTGCCATGACCACACAAGCCGAGACTTGGTCTTTCCAGAGTAGTGGGGGCATGTCGGCTAGACGTTGTTGGGCACAAGCCAGCAGCACTTCAAACAAAGGCGTGTCTAGCAGGGGCAAAATTGCTTGCGTTTCGGGGTCACCGAAGCGGCAGTTAAATTCCACTACCTTCGGGTCACCTTCAGGGGTAATCATCAACCCGGCATACAACACGCCACGATAATCAATGCCGCGTTTCTGCAGGGTGGCGATCGCAGGCTCTAACACTTCTGCTTGAATGCGATCCATCAATTCTGGTGTGACAATGGGAGCCGGAGCATAGGCCCCCATCCCACCTGTATTCGGGCC
>CBIHQL010000222.1:0-6961 GCA_966211855.1 uncultured bacterium | reverse complement strand
TTCTAGTAAACAAGTTTAAGGACTTTGCCCTTATGAAAAAAACTGAATGCCTTTCAGAAGTATCTCCAAAGTTTTGAAAAAGAAATCAAGCAGCAGTTGTCTAAAAATCGGATTTTCCATGATTCAAAAAACTTTTTAGATTTCGATAATGTTTAAATGCTTGTCAAATTTCAAACTGTATTTAGCAACTACTAAGGGTATTAGATTCAATAAATTCTTGATATTTGATAATTAGTTTTCGGCTCAAATTATTGTTTGTATTTTCTTGATACAATGAGACTCGCTGCAAGTCACAAAGCAATAATTTGAGTCTCAAGATGATAAAGCTAATTGTCTAGATTTAGTACAGTGAGTCTAGCGATCGCAGCTACCGAAACCGGATGACCTCACTCAATGAGATCAATCGACTGGGTGAAGTAGAAAGTAAGGGCAAGTACGTAGACTAGGGCTGTGTTGCTGCTGAGAGCCATTTGTCATGAGTACGATGACCGAACCCCTGACCCTCCGAATTCTGATTATTGAAGATGACCCGATGATGCAGTTGGGGTTAGAGCAGTCTTTACAGTCAGATCCTCATTTCACGATTGTGGGTCAGGCAGACGATGGCTATCTAGGCGTTGAAGCAGCATTGAGGCTAAAACCCGATTTGGTCATCATGGATATCGGTTTGCCCCGCCTAGACGGAATTGCCGCCACGCAGAAGATTAAACAGGCAATGCCAGAGGTGCGGGTAGTAATGCTGACCTCGCATACTGCCGAAACCGAGATTATTGCAGCGCTTTCCAGTGGAGCAGATGCTTACTGCATTAAGGGTGCCAATGTTGATCGTTTACAGGCGGCGATCGCGGCAGCTCAAGAAGGGGCAACGTATTTAGACCCGCAAATCGCGCGACGAGTGATTGAACACCTCAAGCCCCCCAGCCCCAACAGCGGTATTGGGCAGTTGTCAGAACGAGAATTAGAAGTCTTGAAGCTGATGGTAGATGGCCTCAGCAACCCCGAAATTGCCGCTGTTTTGTATTTAAGCCCCAACACTGTCAAAACCCACGTGCGGGGTATTATGAACAAGCTCTCAGTAGACGATCGTGTTCAAGCAGCTGTGGTCGCCCTCAGAGCGGGTTTAGTTTAAGACCGTGAATCCCTTATCAACTATACGCTTGCCATATCACGGGGATAGGGATGCTGTACTAGCTGCTCTAGTTAGAGAAGCATCTGCTATACCTGGCTATGTAGCGGTCTGTTTGATCTGGGTCAGCGCTCACGGTTATGGTTTTGAAGACCTCACTCTTCAACTACAAGATGGTCATGTCTTGCGACAGGGGTGGGATGACCTATCCAACAAGGTATCTGAGCCTGTGTTGGTAAAGAAAGACTTCGATCTGCGCGACGAGTTACAGCACCAGAGGTCATGCTTGAGGCTCTCTAAAGTCTTCAGGACATCGGTGGCGATCGCTGGGCGTTGCTTTTGAATGCCTTTGTCCATCTGATTTATCACCGTCATGCACGTCGTGACGTAGAACTAGCCTGCATCAGCGCCATTATCTTAACTGTCGACTAATAGCTCCTCGCGCTCTCGCAGTTGAAAATTGGACAGAACTACTTGAGTGGGGTCGGCATTGAGGCTGAAACACAATGGTACTGAATGAGCTTCTAAGCGATCTTCAACTTCTTTTCACTCTCGTTACAAACCAACCTATTTGAAGCACTAACTTTGGTCGGGCTGGTCACAGGTAGCATCACTGGTGACCAACTTTCTAGTAAAAGCTGCGTAATATTTTTGTTACCTTTAGGTCTACAAGGTAACGCAACTTTAAGATGAGCGAAACTGCTATACGCTTCTCCAGCTCCCGAAAATACTTCTCAATATGTGGGTACACTTAGCTGTATAAATTTGTGCTTAGGCCAGGGAAATCCACGTATGGCAGCCTCTTCTTTCCTAAAAGTTGACAGTGTGATCGAAACCATTCAGGGCAGCTTGTCCCCTGAGCAGAGCGCAACAGGTCAACAAGAGGCTGCATCTCCACCTGGCGCATTATCTATAGCTCAGCATTGCGTTCTACGGGGCACCACCAAAGCCGATCGTCTGAGTGGAGGAGCCGGGAACGATCGCCTCTACGGGAAGCGTGGCAACGATACTCTTGACGGAGGGGTTGGAGACGATTGCCTCTATGGGGGGCGTGGAAAAGATCGCCTGAGTGGAGGAGCCGGGAACGATCGCCTCTACGGGAAGCGTGGCAACGATATTCTTGACGGAGGGGCTGGAGAAGATCGCCTTTACGGGGGGCGCGGCAACGATATCCTCGATGGAGGCAGCGATAACGATCACCTTTGGGGTGGCAGGGGCCGTGACATCTTCGTGCTGCAACCAGGGCAAGGGGTCGATCGAATTTATGACTTCAACCCTTCTAAAGATCGTCTGCAAATCAAGGGAGGGCTATCTTTCCGCGATCTCAGCTTTAGGGTGCAGGGGAGTGAGACGCAGATTTTCTACACACTTGCAGGACAAGCTCCACAATTGCTGGCAATTCTCGTTGGTAAGTTTAATTTACAACAGAAGCACTTTGTTGGACTAAACTCCCCGGAACCCATACCAACACCCACACCAACGCCAGCGCAAGTACCGACCCCAACCCCAACGCCAGTACCAACACCCACACCAACACCAGTCCCGACCCCAACCCCAACGCCTACACCAATCCCGACTCCGACCCCAACGCCAGTACCGACACCCACTCCCGCTCCAACCTCAACACCCAATCAGTCTCCTACCATTGCTAGTCCACTCAACCAAACGGCAACTGAGAACAGTGCAACTCTACAGGTGGATTTGTTGCAGGGAGCCAGTGATGCCGATGGAGATACGCTCTCGGTTAAAAATGTGACGTTGATATCAGGGGATGCAGTAGGGGTGACGGTAAAGGGCGATCGCCTCTCCCTTGACCCCAACCAATATAACCACCTGGCAGTAGGCGAAACCGAAGTCATTCAGTACGAATACCTGATTACGGATGGTCAAGGTGGAGAGGTAACTCAAAGGGTGACGATCACGATCACGGGGGAAAATGACATTCCCGTTGCCCAAGCCGATACCATTCAAACAACGCTGACGACTCTGGCTCCTGTGGTGCTTACGGGCAATCTACTGGATGACAATGGCAGTGGACGAGATAGCGACCCAGATGGAGACACGCTGCAAATTGTCTCTGTGAATGGCAATCCGGTGGGACAGGCGATCGCATTGCCATCCGGAGCATCGCTGACCGTAGCAGCAGACGGTAGTTTCCACTATGACTTCACTGATTTAGATGCGCTCAAAGCACTGGGGCAAACAGACTTCATTGCAGATTCGGTGACATATACGCTGAGTGATGGCAATGGGGGAGAAGTAACAGTCACTGCTACGTTTCGCATCAATGGGATGAATGATGTTCCGATCGCTCAAGCCGACAGCTTTTCTGGCACTGAGAGCACTATCATCTTTGGCGATCTGCTAGACGACAACGGCAGTGGATTAGACAGTGATCCGGATGGCGATGAGTTATCCATTGCTGCCATTAATGGTGAAGCGTTAACCGATGCCGAGAATGGAATGGCGCTCACCCTATCATCAGGGGCAGTGCTGCATGTGTTTGGCGACGGGCGGTTTAGCTACAGCCAGTTGGGACAGTTGGCGGCAGGGGTGACTGCCAGCGATCAATTCACCTACACCCTTAGCGATGGTAATGGTGGCACCGCAACAGCAACCGTCAATGTATCAATGACCGGGGAAAATGAGTCTCCTGATGCCAAAGACGACACATTCACGACCGACGAAGCCACCTCTGTTAGCGGTAATGTTTTAGCAGACAACGGCAATGGTGTAGACAGCGATGTAGATAACGATCCCCTCACTGTTACCGCTGTGAATGGTGAACCGAATAAACTGGGGCAGAAAATTACACTAGATTCTGGCGCACTGCTGACCCTGAATGCGGATGGTAGCTTTGACTACGACCCAAACGGCAAGTTTGAGACACTCACAACTGGAGAAGTTGGCACCGATAGTTTTACCTACTGGCTCAGTGATGGCTTAATTGCCCGTCAGGTAACTGTTACGCTTGAAATTGCTGGACAAAATGATGTTCCCTCTGCCCTTAGCTTATCTGCAACAGAGGTAGGAGAAGATACAGATGGAGCGGCGATCGCAAATGTATCCATTACTGACCCCGATAGCACCTACGGCTTTACGGTAGATGATGCTCGCTTTGAAGTTGTTGCTGGACAATTAAAGCTGAAAACGGATATAAGCCTGGACTTCGACAATGCCGCAGAGCGTGCGGTTCCGATCACGATTACGGCAACCGAGCAGAATCCACCCGACGCTAACGCACCTCAAACTCTCAGCCAATCGTTTACCATCACCGTCCGCCAAACCAACCAGACTCCGATCGCCCAAAACGATACATTCATCACCGATGAGGGAACTGCTATCTCCCTGAATGTCTTTGCAGACAATGGCAACGGAGCGGATTCTGACCCAAATACGACCGATACCCTGCAAGTCACCCAGGTAAATGGGCAGGCGATCGCTCTCAACCAGCCGATCACGCTGGCATCTGGCGCACTCCTCACCCTCACCGCCGCTGGACAATTCATCTACGACCCCAATGAGAAATTTGATCAGTTGGGAGCAACCGACTCTACTACTGATAGCTTTACCTATACCCTCAGTGACCCAAATGGCAGCACTGACACCGCAACGGTCACGCTCAACATCACTGGGCGTAACAGCCTCCCTAGCGCGATCGCTGATAGCTTCACCGTTGCTGAAAATGAAACCCTCAGCGGCAATGTACTGGCTGACAACGGCAATGGTGCAGATAGCGATCCGGAAGGAGCAACCCTCACGGTTAGTGCTGTCAATGGAGTTGCCGCGAATGTGGGGCAGCCCATTACTCTCTCTTCTGGCGCGTTGCTCACCCTCAACGCCGATGGCAGCTTTGACTATAACCCCAACGGCAAGTTTGATGCTCTAAATGGAGGACAAACGGGAACCGACAGCTTTACCTATGAAGTATCGGATGGCGCGGGTGGGAGCCGTTCTGCTACCGTGACTTTGGCGATCGCTGGGCGCACCGATGCCCTCTCACTGACGGATCTGGAGCAAGCTGGCAACGGCATGGGGTTTGTCATTTATGGTGCGCAGACGGGAGCATACTCTGGTTTTGCGGTCAGCATGGCAGGAGATGTAAACCAGGATGGCTATGCTGACTTGCTGATTGGTGCACCCGGAACGGATGGCGGTTCTCTCCCTGATAGCTTCACAAGTGATTTTGTCACGGCTACCAGCAGCGTGCTCAGCGCCTCACTATTCTCCATCGCAGAAATTGCCGCACGGGATGCTAATGGAGATAACGATGGCTTAATTAACATTGATGCAATTAATGGAACCTCTACCAGCAGCAGCAGTCCAACGGTCACATTACCCTCAGGCGCGATCGTCACCATCGACTATTTGAGCGGCAAGGGCACCCTTGGCAACTTCACCTACAACCCCAACAACCGCTTTAATCTGGCAGCGGGGCAGGTAGCAACCGATACTTTTACAATCACCTATCGAGACGATACCGAAGCCTCAGGCACAACAGTCTCCATAGAGGTTGCCATTCTGGGTGGGGCAGATATGGGAGCCGCCTATGTCGTCTATGGTAAAGCGGATGATAGTGCCGTCAATCTCAGCAGCCTGGGCAGCGGTGGCATTACCTTTAGCAGCAGTATTGATAACAGTCAGGCAGGTTTTGCCGTTCAGGGCGGACAAGACACCAACGGCGACGGTATCCCCGATCTGATCGTGGGTGCTCCCTTTGCTACAGCGCAATCCGCGTATGGAATATTCAACTCAACCAGCAATGGCAATCAGGTCAGCCTGGGGTCTACTGGCTTCCTGCTCAACAATGGAGGCTCAGAAACAGGCTATGCCGTCAGCATGGCAGACCTGAATGGTAACGGACTCGCTGATTTGATCGTCAGTTCTCCCAGCAGCGACACCAATCAGACAGGAAAAGTTTGGGTTGCCTTTGATCCCTCTGCGGGTACTGCGATCGACTTGAGCGCACTGGCAGACGATGCCAACAATACCGGATTTGTGATTCGCAGCAGTGAGCTGTCTATTAATCTCTTTGGTACACAACTAGCTCCCAAGACAGGGCGCTATGTCGATGGCATTGGCGATTTCAACGGAGATGGTTATGCCGATTTGGCGATCGGTAAAGCGGAAGGTGTACCGCATATTGTCTTTGGCAAAACTGATGGTACTTCGATCACACTGGCAAAACTGGGGGCAACCGCATCTAACGAAAACTATCTGACACTGCTTCCACCTGCTAACAATTTGCTGAATTTATCAGAATTCTTTCCTTACACCCGGATGGCATCGATCGCTGGTGGCGGTGATGTGAATGGGGATGGACTAGCTGATGTCCTGGTGTCTTCGTCCGTTGATGGCAAGATTTATCTGGTGCATGGAACATCCGACCCAACCACGATCACCCTCGCTAATGTGGGAAGTAGTACAGGTGGGTTTATCTTGCTTAAATCCAGTGCCAGCATTGCTTACAGTATCAGTACCGGTAGTGGATATGATGGCACTCCAGGCATTCAGGGGCAATCGGGAAGCAATACCCCCAAGACTGCTAAGTTGTTTTCATCCAGCATTGTGGGTGACATCAATGGAGACGGGCTGGATGACCTGATTGTCAACTTTAATGGCAACTCCAACACCAGCGCCGATACATTGTATGTGGTGTTTGGCAGAACCGAAACGACGACAATTAATCTAGATAATCCCCTTTCCTCGGATGTGGGCTTTGTGCTGAACACCTCGGTGGATAGCTCTGAGACAGCGATCGCTTTCTTTGAGGGGCGGGCAGCAGGAGACGTCAATGGTGATGGACTAGCCGATATCCTCATTGGCGCACCCTTC
>CBIHQL010000221.1:0-6985 GCA_966211855.1 uncultured bacterium | reverse complement strand
GGGTGCAACTCCCGTCGATGCTCCCAATGAGGATGTAGCTCAAATGGACAGAGCACTTGTTTCCGATGCAAGTGGTTACAGGTTCGAGCCCTGTCATCTTCGCTCGTGGGAACGGATTGGCATCCCTTGCTCCGAAACCAACAAACGGACGGTTGCAGGACTGGGGTAGCCTTCGGCAAGCAAGCTACAATTCCCCTCGTTTCCACCAAATCTCTAGGTCGCCAAGTGGGAAGGCATTGGTCTGCAAAACCGATTACTCGTGGGTTCGATTTCCACCCTGGAGTCCAACCATTGCAGTGTCACCTAACGGTAAGGTACTCAGCTCATAACTGAGGATATGTGGGTTCGACTCCCACCGCTGCAACCAATGCATAGATGGTGTAACGGCAACATCACGGTCTCCAAAACCGTTGTTCTAGGTTCAAATCCTAGTCTGTGCGTTGTCGTGCCCAAATCGGAAAAGCTTACATACTCGCCAAATGGTAAGGCAACTGTCTCAAAAACAGTCAATGCAGGTTCAAATCCTGTGTGTGAATCAACAGCTTTTTCAACTTGCACGACATCAATGGTGCCGTAGGCAAACTGGTAAAGCCGTCGATCTTTCAAGTCGATGCTTGCGGGTTCAACTCCCGTCGGCACTGCCAAATGGGTAGGTATGCAAATGGCTGAAGCAGACTGACTGTAAATCAGTTGTCCTTGACCGTTGGGGGTTCAAATCCCTCCTTGCCCACCAATCACTTATGGAGAGTAAACCGATCAGGCGACCGGCGCTGTTTGCTAAACAGATGGATGAACAATTGTGGTTCGACTCCACTGCTCTCCGCCTCGTAAGAACGTGGTGTAACTGGATAACACATCGGTCTACGAAACCGTTCGCGTAGCGCGGCGTAGCCGTAGAGTGAGAGTTCGAATCTCTCCGTTCTTGCCACTTGGAGGATACCGCTAAATGGCTGGCAACTGGTCTTGAAAACCAGGGTAGTCCTTGACTAGGGGTTTCTCCGAAGGAGACGCTGCGCGAATGATTCCTCTATCCTCCGCCTCAATGGGAAGTTGGTGAAGCTGGTGCTCACGTGCCGCTGAAGACGGCGAGAAGGCAGTTCGATTCTGCCACTTCCCATCCCTGTATCAGGGAACTTGCATTGCCCTATAGCTCAATGGCTGAGCGGCCCGCTGTTAACGGGAAGGTTGTAGGTTCAAGTCCTACTGGGGCAGCCACTCATTGCCGAGTGGACGATATGGAAAGTCGCTGTGACTCTGAATCATGGAGATGCTGGTACCCTTCGGGAAGCAAGCTACAACTCCAGCCTCGGCATCCAACTGCGATCAAAAGCGATCGCACAACACATTGCCCTGTGGTGTAACTGGCAACATCTCGCTCTTTGAAAGCGAAGTCTCTAGGTTCGAATCCTAGCGGGGCAGTTGGGAGGTAAACAGTCGCTTGGGTCAATCCTCTGTGCCCCTCCCATTTCTCACTCCTGTGGCCCAATCGGTAGAGGCGGCTGTCTCAAAACCAGTCAATGTGTGAGTTCAACTCTCACCAGGAGTACCAATTATGCTGCTGTAGCCCAACTGGAAGAGGTGCTGGTCTTAGAAACCAGAGGTTGTGGGTTCGACTCCCACCAGCAGTACCAACATCGGGATGTAATTCAGCGGTCAGAAGCCTTGGTTTGGGACCAAGGAGTCGTGGGTTCAAATCCTACCATCCCGACCATTTGCTCCTGTGGCGGAAGGGAAGACGCTCTAGACCGAGGATCTAGTTTCTGTGAGTTCGATTCCCACCGGGAGTACCAAGCACCGAAGGCGGAAGTGGTGGACGCGCACGCCCGATAAGCGTGTTATTAGCAGGTTCAACTCCTGTTCGGTGTACCAGATATCTGGGTGTGGTGCAGTGGGAGCACGCCAGTTCGGGGAACTGGAGGTCGTAGGTTCAATCCCTACCACTCAGACCATTTCATTTGGGTCGTAAAGCCCTTTGGGCATAGAAGAAAAGCAGAGCGGATATGCAGCCGCCTTTTAAGCGGAGAGATCCAGGTACCGCTTCGCGGAAGCAAGCTACAACCCCTGGGCGACCCACCAAGTTTTTGGGCGTTTGGCAGAACGATTATGCACCTCCCTCTTAAGGAGACTGACGTAGGTTCAACTCCTACAGCGCCCACCAATTCAATTCAAAAGGCAAAATTCGGAATTCAAAAAGGAGTCTTCATTTTGAACTTTGAATTGCTCAAGCCTCTGTGATGCAATCGGTAGACATCGCTTGCTTAAACCAAGTGTGTTGCAGGTTCGACTCCTGTCAGGGGCATGCGGGGATGGAGCAACGGCGGCTCGAAAGGCTCATAACCTTTACATCAGTGGTTTCAACTCCCACCCCCGTCACCCAACGCTAGTGTGGCTCAACGGCAGAGCAGTCGCCTTGTAAGCGAAAGGTTGCAGGTTCAACTCCTGTCACTAGCTCCAGAATGCGTTCACGTCAGTGCGCTGTAAGCGATCGTGGTGTAACGGACAAGCATGCTAGGTTTCCACCCTCTCGGTACGAGTTTCTCCGAAGGAGACGCTTCGCGAACGAATCTCGTCGATCGCTCCAAACTTGCGAATGTGGTGTAAGGGCAAACACCGGAGTATGCCAATCTCCAGATACGAGTTCGACTCTCGTCATTCGCTCTCGTAGCCTCGTAACTCAGTTGGGAGAGTGCCTCTCTTACAAAGAGGAAGTCGCGGGTTCAATTCCTGCCGAGGTTACCAACAGTGGGAATGTCGTCTAACGGATAAGGCAACTGTCTTCTAAACAGTTTCATGCAGGTTCGATTCCTGCCATTCCTGCCACAGGGGTCTGTAGCTTAATCGGGAAAGCGTCTGCCTTGCAAGCAGGAAGATGTCGATTCAACTCCGACCAGATCCATCATGGGACCATAGCTCAACTGGATAGAGCATCCGCCTTGCAAGCGGAAGGTTAGGGGTTCGAGTCCCCTTGGCTCCACTGTGACTGAACCCGAAGCGGTGGAGGGGCTGGTTTGTGACACCAGTGTTAGCGAGTTCAACTCTCGTCAGTCACCCCACATTGAAGTGGCGATCGCGCCTTACGTAATAATGAGGTTTTTAGCTCTCGTTCACTAGAGTCGCTTTTGAGTGCTGGCCCGACGGAATACTGAGTTAGGAGATACCCTATCTTGATGAATGGGTATAGGTATGTCACGAACGCAAGTGGTACCCGTCAAGGCTACTGAAAACCAGTGCAAAGCAGTCCGCTGAGTGAAGTTTGGCTTAATGAGACCTTCCAAATCGCTCCATCATAGATTGGGCACGTTTAAGGTTTGCAATCTGTTGTCGTTGTTCGTTTTTCTTACTTGCTTCAGACAGTATTTGCTGCAAAACATCGGAATTAGCTTCACTGTATTCAAACATTGCCTCAATCAAAACCTCACGGCAAATGCCGTTTTGCCTGCATAGTTTCTGCAGGCGATCGCTGATTTCCTGCTCTAGCCTCAGAGTAGTCTGCTTAGTTTTAAGTGGTGGTTCAGGTTCGGGAGACTGAGATATTTGAGATTCTAGAGACTCAGAATCATCTAGGTCTAGATATCTAGATGTCGCGATATCTGGAACTATTGTAGGCTGAGCCATAGGGGTTAAAGACGCATCTCGGTTAGGAACGGTTGGGCGATTGCGGTTCTTAAGCCGCTCCAAAGCATCACTCATGTCTTAGTGCCTCAGCAATTTGTTCAAATGGGTACTGCAAGTCTGTTTGGCCCAGATCAGAAAGCAACTTGCCTTGACGGATGGCATTCTTAAATTTTTCGGATTCACGAATTGAAGCAAGGACAGGGATGTTTCCGACAAATTCCTTCATTGCCTCAATGTTCTGTCGACCTTCTAAAGTTTGAGTATTACCAACCCAGCGATCGCGGAACGGAATAACACCCAAGATCTTCCCGGTAAAAGCCATCAAACTAGATTGCTCTTGCAGAAAGTCGAAGGTGTCCATCAGACTATTCATGCCCTTAACATTCGCTTCTACTGGAATTAGGACATAATCTGACGCTCCAACTGCGGTAAGGCAGAGTTGGGAGCGGGAGGGTTGGACATCGATGAGAACGTAGTCAAATAAATTGGCTACTGACTTAAGCCGAAGTTTAAGAATGAACGCCCCTGTGCCACTGCTACTTAGATAGTCCGAAACCTTAAATAGGCCGCGATCGGCAGGGACAAGATAAAGATTTTCGTACCCTGTCTCGTAGATACCATCCTCGGTTGCAACTTGCCCAGTAAGCACTTCTAAAAGACTGGGTTGGTTAGGCTGAACCTCATGGTTCAGGTAGAAGGTTAGATTTGCTTGTGGATCGGAGTCAATTGCTAGGACTCGTTTACCTTGCTGTGCTAGCAAGAGCGCAGTGAAAAAGATAGTAGTCGTTTTTCCCTGCCCGCCTGATAAGGAAATGCATGAGCAAGTCCGCATAGTTGAGCCTTTGATTGTGCTACTGCAAAGATACAGGCAATATTCTAGATATTTAGATATTAAGATGTCTTTGCTTTTGGATATCTAGATGTGTAGATATCTACACATCTAGATATCTGGATTACAAAAACTGTGACCTTGCTGCCTTAGAGGTAACATTAATTATTGGCTCCCCCTTTGGTGGAAACTGCACTAGTGGTTAGGCTCTTTGTCTGAAAACTCTTATTTTTGTTGCCCAAGACTTTGCATGGCGGTCAGGAAAACAAAACTTTGTGACCTACTTTGGGTCAATGATGAGCTGCACGATCGCATGAATGTCACAAACAATGTGATGCAGGCGCTACTGATTGCAAGGGCGCAGTTAGTATGAGTGCCAGAGATTTGTTTCACCAAGCTGTTAGACGGGCGTTAGAGAAGGATCAGTGGCAGATCTCTAGTGATCCCCTGGAATTGGAATGGGAAGAAATTAAAGTCAAAATTGACTTGGCTGCCGAGCGGTTAATTGCTGCTGAACGGGAGGAAGAGAAAATTGCTGTGGAGATTAAGAGCTTTACCAGCCCATCACCCATTAGCGATTTCCATACGGCGTTAGGACAGGTTCTGAACTATAGAATCATGCTAGAGGTCAATGAACCGGATCGACAGCTTTATCTAGCGGTGCCCCTCGACACTTACGAAATCTTCTTCCAGAGCCGCTTTGCCCAAACTGCCATTGAACGCCATCACCTGAAGCTGATTGTCTACAACCCAATCACCGAAGAGATTGTGACATGGATAAACTAAACCATTACCGCAACTGTATTCAAAATCTGCTAGAGCAATACAGCCAATACAAGACTCAAGATGAAGAGGTTGAAAACGAACTCTTCATCGATCCTATTCGCGATCATTATCAACTGATGCGTGTAGGCTGGAAAGGCTTAAGCCGCGTTTATCACACCGTCCTTCACTTCGATATTAAGGATGGTAAAGTCTGGCTTCAGCAGAACACTACTGATATTGATGTGGGGCAAGAACTCGTAGACATGGGTATTCCCAAAGAAGACATTGTTCTAGGGTTGCACCCTGCATATAAGCGCCCCTACACAGGGTATGGCGTTGCTTGATCTCACTCACTTTCTCTTGGTTGCACAAAGGTATTTTTTATGCCTGCAAGTAGATTGGTAATACAAACCGTGAGGGTACGATGACGACGCAAAACCGCCTGCTCAATGTCATGCCTCAGACTTTATCTGAAAAGCTCGCCCCTCACCTGAAAAGAGTTGCACTCCAACTGGGCGATCGCTTACATGAGCCGGGTGAGGAAATTCAGGAACTCTATTTTCCTCTCGATTGTGTGCTGTCAATTACGCTGATGATGAGCGATGGCACAACGGCTGAAACAGGGCTGGTCGGGAACCGGGAAGTGATCGGGGTCAACGCTTTGATGGGGGGTAGCGAAACGACGCAAACCACCTATATTGTGCAGCACGCAGGCAGCGCCATGAAGATTGATGCACAGGTTCTGCTCAAAGAGTTTGATGGCAATAAAGACCTGCGCGATGTAATGCTACGCTACACGCAAGCCTTTATCGCCCAAATCTCACAGACTACTGCTTGTAACAGCTTGCATAAGCTCGATCAGCGATTGGCTCGCTGGCTCTTAGAAGTGCATGATCGGGTGGAAGGAGATGAGTTAGCCCTGACCCAGGAGTTTATGGCAGATATGCTGGGCGTGCGTCGGGCGGGTGTCACTCAGACCGCTCAGAAGCTTCAGGAAAATGGTCTGATTCGTTACAATCGGGGGCACATCCACATTCTTGACCGCAGCGGATTAGAAGACTATTCCTGTGAGTGTTTTTACACCCTTCAACAGGAATACGATCGCCTGCTGGGAGACACTCACAGGGTACTTCCCTAGAATTTTTCACCTAAGCAGGCAGGAGATGAGTCAGACACCTCTAACGGCAACCATTCTATTGGTTGAACCTGATGATACCGTCCGTCCTATTCTGAAAGATAACTTGCGTCGGTGGGGCTATCGAGTGACTCTGGCACTTGATGAAGCAGACGCGCTGCACCGAATTAGAACGGGGGGTGAACCCTTTGACCTGATTTTGATCAATCAATTCAAGCAGTCGCTCGACCAGACCATTGAAATGGGACGACGCTTTCGCCTAAGTTCAGACACCTCGATCGCCATTCCAATTGTGATCATGGCAGAGCGCTACGGAGTCGAGTTGGAGGGGCAAGATCAGCAGGTGGGCGACAAGGAGTATGTCACGTATTTGGAAGATGGGCAGCAATTGAGAAACCTTCTGTGTAGGCTTTGCCCCCTTTAGCCGAATTGATACGGTTCTCATCCTTACAGTACTGGACTTTCTCCCAAAGCACGAAACCGTACAGAGACCTATCTCAATAAACATTAGAGTGAAGACAGTTCATTCATAGGAACTTGTTGCCTTATTTACTGCATCGGTAAAAAGTATCGATCGCTTCTGCTAGGGGTAAAGGTAGCGAAGCTGCAACGAAGCGCCACGCGACGGCTGAAAGCTAATA
>CBIHQL010000220.1:0-7004 GCA_966211855.1 uncultured bacterium | reverse complement strand
CTCAAACGCACCATCAAAGACCATGCGCGCCATCGCCATCTGTTGTTGGTTGCGCTGTACGAAGATATGACCGAGCACGAAGGTTTCCATGTGATCGGCAATCCCACCGACCATGTAGGAACCAGGGCCACCGTGAATGCCTAGGGCAATATCGAGATCAACAGCCGTTTGCAACAGCGGGCGAAAATCGGGGTGGCTAATGTTCTTAGCAGTGCGGATTTCGGGGAACGCGTTGGGTGCTTTGGGGTGGGGGATGGGCATGTTAGGAGCCACTGCCACACCGACCATACCGAGTTCGTTGACGCAGCGCTTCATTTCAACAATGGCAGCATCTACATCTTGTAGGGGAACTACACCGATCGGCTTGAGGCGGTTGTCATACCCCCGACAGTCGTCTGCCATGTAGGTGTTGTAGGCGCGGCAGAGGGCGATCGCAAAATCTTTATCTAAAATGCTGGAGAAGATCAGGTTGAGCGTGCCGTAAATCACCTGCACGTCTACACCTTCGCGATCCATGTGTTCAATCCGCACCCGGTTGAACATCGCACCCAGCGTGGTTTCGGGGTGGAGGTTGCGGAAACCACCTTTGCCCAAACCTTGAGGCTGAGGGAACATCCGCACATAATCGTTTTTGCCAGTTTCGGGGTTAAAGTCAATCAGCTTGGCCCGCTGATCACCCAAACTGTCAATCACCAAACCGATGCGATCGCGATACTCTGGCTCGATGTAGTCCCGCAATAAGAGGGGGTTTTCGAGCTTGTGGGCATCCGCATCGATCACCAATAGACCTTGGTACATGAACGCTCCTCAGTGAATAGCTTGAATTTCGGAAACAAAACCGACGGGCTGCCTAGGCGATCGCAAGTTTTGTTCCACCAAACTTTAGATGAAGAAAATTATTAAGTTTGCTTACAGTGTAGACGCTAGGCCGCTTTGCGTTGCAAGTAAGCGAGAATTTGCCGTAAACCAAACCAGTTTTCAAACGACCAAGTCAGAGAACTAATAATCGTCAGACCGGGGTATTTGACAAATGCTGGGTGGTTTTTTTCAAAAACGGCATGTCCGCCCAGCGCAAATACTTGGGTCAGCACTAAGCACACCAAGGTGAGCCGCCAATCGTAAAATAGCAAGATTACCGCTGCGATCGCCAAGATATTGGTCAAATGGTGCAACGCTTGGTTGATTGGATGCTGATGACTCGCGACAAAGTGGGCTTTAGAGTCTCGCAACAACTGTTGAAATTCGCTCAAGATAAAATCCTCACACTTTCAAGCTTGATGTCAGGAATAGAGAGCTGTTTTGTTTGAGCATTTGTTTAAGCAAGATAGCACTAGGCTTCTGCTGAAGGCGAGTTTTTCACGTTTCCTCAACCCAAGCTGGGCCAGTAAATCTATTACCACCAGCGCAACTGCAAATAACCCCGCTCTGGTTGGCTGGTTTCTTCCTCAGTTAGCCACTCGACAGGTTTATAGGTGCCAAACACATGATCCCACCAGTCTACGGCTAAGCCAAAATTGTGGTGCCACATGCCATATTTGTGATGCACGTAGTGGACTGGCATTTTCATCCAAAAGCACTTGGTGGGGTTTTCATGTTGCAATTGATGGGCATAAGCCGAGAACGCTGCGTAGACCAACCCGCCGAATAGCCAACCTAAGCCAGCGGGAATCGAGACGAAAAACAGCAGGCCCAGGACGATGATCGTGCCTCGGACGTAGTCACGAAACTCCCAAATCACACCCTGACCTTCGTTACGCCGGTGGTGATCGCGATGACGTTCTCCAACTTTAGGTGAGGCGTGCATCAAGCGGTGCATCCAATATTCGACCAAGCTCGCCAAAATGAAGGCGATCACAAAACAGGCTATGCCGATAGCGATCGGCTCTAAGCTCAGCATGAATTTTTCCTCACACGGTGCCATAAGAACCAATATCAGTTATTTTGACATTCTTCCTATGAGGTTTTGTGCCCGTATCCCGCTGATTGGAGAAGTTCTAGCTTGAGGTTGAGGTTAGGCGATCGCAGCTCCATCGCTCTGAATTCAAGAGTCTCGCTGAGGATCTCCCTTGCTACGTTTGAACTCGGTTGGCAAATCCGCTTTAATCAAAAGCCGAGATGCCCGTTAGAGCGCGAGGAGACAGGGAATGTCGAGCTTTTTGTTGCCCATTTTGGCGGGGGTGAGTCGCCAAATTAAAAATCGTTTTGTGCAAAAAACTCGTCGCCCCTTAGCAGTGCAAGAGCAGTTTTTGCGTGAAACACTGCGGGCGCATCAAAATACCGTGTTGGGTCGGGAATATGGTTTGAGTGAGATCAAAACCATTGACCAGTTTCGCGATCGCATTCCTGTCCTTCCTTACAGCAGCTACGAACCCTACACCGATCGAATTGCGAAGGGCGAACCGAATGTTCTCACGCCCGATCCAGTCGTCTATCTCAACCTCACTAGCGGCTCGACAGGTGCTCATAAATTGATTCCTGTCACCAAACGCTTTCAAAATTCGCTGCGGCAGGCCAACTTAACGAGCATTGGTTTCTTGAGTGATGCGCTACAGCAACGGCGATCGCAATTTGGCAAACTCCTGGCGACCAACTCTGTGCAGATTGTGGGTACAACTCCGAGCGGCATTGACTATGGCCCTGCCAGTGTCGGTGTATTACGGATGGGCAAGTTTTTGTATGAGCAGTTGTTCTCGCACCCCTTCGAGACGTTGCTCCCCGACGAAAGTTTGACGCGGCACTACCTCTGCTTGTTGTTTGCTCTCAGTAATCCTGATCTGCGAGGCATTGGCGCAAATTTCCCGATGTTGGTGCTGCGGATTTGCAACTATTTAGAGCAGTATGCCGAAGACTTGATTCACGACCTGGAGACCGGGGCGATCGCACCTTGGTTAAAGTTGCAACCAGAAGTGCGAGCTAAATTAGAACGGCAATGGTCAGCCCAACCCCAACGTGCCGCCCAGTTACGAAACATTCTGAAGTCAGAAGGACGACTCACCCCGCAATTTGTTTGGCCTAACCTGGCTTACATTGCCACAGCTCGCGGCGGCACCTCAGATTTTTATTTTGAGCGCTTCCCCGAATATTTTGGTGACACTCCCGGCTATGGTGCAGTCTTTGCCTCCGCTGAGGGGACGTTTAGCATCTACCCCGAACTCAACCAAGACGGCAGCATTTTGGCGATCGAAACTGGCTTTTTTGAGTTTATCCCCGAAGACCAATGGGATGTCGAACAACCCAAAACGTTACTCGCCACAGACGTGAAAGTAGGCGATCGCTACCGCATTTTGATGACCAACTATAGCGGTTTCTATCGGTACGACATTGGCGACGTAGTGGAGGTGACTGGCTTTTACGAGCAGACCCCCATGATTGTCTTTCGGCATCGGCGGGGTGGGTTACTGTCTTCCACCACAGAGAAAACAACCGAGTTTCACGTCACGCAAGTCATGCAAGCGCTACAGCAAGAATTTGGCCTACCGCTCGAAGATTTTTGTGTCACGCTCTCAGAAACAGAGATTCCGGCTCACTATTTGGTGAACATTGAGCTATTACCAGGGCAAACGCTAGAGAACCCGACCGCCTTCCTCCAGCAATTTGACGAGAAGCTGAAACAAATTCACACCTCTTACGAAATCAAACGTCGAGATGCTGTGCCACCGCCCCGACTCCGCATCCTCGCTCCCGGCAGTTTTGGGGTTGTTCGCCAACGGCAATTACAAAAAGGGGTGCCCGACTCGCAGCTTAAATTCCCTCATATCAGCGAAGATCGACAGTTTTTAGTAGGGTTGACCGTTGAGCGAGAAATTACTTTATCTGCTTGAATCAGGAGCTAAAGTCATTCATTCCCTAAGGGTTTCTGATGGTTAATTTTGCCCTTCCAGTTCTGACTGCGATCGCTCGCCAAGTCAAAAACCGCTTTGTCAACAAAACCCGACACGTTGATGCTACCCAAGAACAATTTCTTCGGCGCTTGTTGAGAGACCATGCCCAAACAGATCTGGGGCGGCACTACCAACTGTCTGAGATTCAAACGATCGATCAATTTCGCAATCGTATTCCCATTTTGCCCTACAGCAGCTACGAGCCTTACATGGAGCGGATTGCCCAAGGAGAACAAAATATCCTCACGCCCGATCCTGTGGTCTATCTCACCCTCACCAGTGGCTCGACGGGCAAACAAAAGTTAATTCCTACGACCCGTAAATCTCAGAATATTGTTCGTCAGGCTACGCTCACCAGCATGGGGTTTTTGAGTGAGAGCTTGCGATCGCGAGGGTTGGAGTTTGGCAAACTGTTGGTCACCAACTCGACTGAGCTTTGGGGCAAAACCAGTGGTGGTATTCCCTACGGCCCAGCCAGTGCCGGAGTACTCCGGATGGACAACCGTCTCTACAAACAATTCTTTGCCCATCCTTACGCAGCAATTCAAGCCAAAGACAGCGCCGCCCGCCATTATCTGTGCCTTTTGTTCGCCCTCTGCGATCCCCAAATGCGGGGAATGCTTGCCAACTTTCCCATGTTGATTTTGCGCACCTGCACGTATTTAGAGAAGTTGGCTGAAGATCTGATTCGCGACATCGAAACAGGGGCGATCGCAGACTGGTTAACGCTAGAACCTGAACTCCGAGCCAACCTCGAACGTCAGTGGTCAGCCAATCCTCGGCGAGCAGCAGAACTAAAAGCAATTTTGCGCACCCAAGGTCGCCTCACCCCAAAGTTGGTTTGGCCGCAGCTTTCGTTTGTTGCCAATGCTCGCGGCGGCACCTCTGACTTTTATTTTGAGCGCTTTCCCGACTACTTTGATGACACTCCCGTTTTTGGTGCGGTTTATTCCTCTGCTGAAGGGATGTTTAGCATTTATCCTGACGCAAACCAAGATGGCAGTGTATTGGCAATTAACAGCGGCTTTTTTGAGTTTGTTCCTGAAGACCAATGGGATTGTTCTCATCCCCGCACCCTCTTGGCAACCGAAGTGCAACCAGGGCAACGTTATCGCATTCTCACCAGTAATTATGGTGGTTTCTACCGTTATGACATCGGTGACGTGATTGAAGTCGTTGGATTTTACGAGCAAGCCCCACTGATCGTCTTTCGACATCGGCAAGGTGGGCTGCTCTCTTCTACCAGCGAGAAAACGACCGAGTTTCACGCTACCCAAGTGATGCAAGCCCTACAACAGGAGTTTGGTATTACCCTCGAAGATTTTTGTATCACCCTCTCCGAAACAGAAATTCCAGCTCACTACCTCGTGAATATTGAACTGCTCCCAGAGCAAGTTTTGACTAAGCCTGAATCTTTCTTGCAACGGTTCGACGAGAGGCTCCAGACACTCAACACCTCTTACCAAGTCAAACGCCCTGATATCATTCCAGCGCCCCGCTTGCGGATTCTAGCGCCGGGAAGTTTTGCGATCGTGCGGCAGCGGCAACTGCAAAAAGGGATTCCTGACTCCCAGCTCAAATTTCCTCATATCAACGAAGATCGCAGCTTTTTAGCAGGGTTGACTGTTGAGCAAGAAATCCGGTTACCGGAAGATTCACAGTAGGGACTGAGTTTGTAGAGTTATTACAAACCCGGAGTGGGTACTCTCAAGTAGTGAAATGATTAGTCACAAGCTCTATTGAATTTTCTAGGATCTTTAATGGGGCTGTGACCTTGCGAGAGGCGATCGCGAGAGTGTTCTCCAGCCTCTCACCCTTTTAGCCCTCAGCGCCTATGCTTGACCTCAACACTTTATTTGAATTTTCGCGGAGCCACTGCGGTGCGATCTGTGCATTCCTGGTTCCTGCCAACTTGTCAGCCACGCTGCTGACCCTAGGGTTGGTTGCCTTTCGTAGTTCCCCTACATCAGTTAACCTTGCCATCTTATTTGCCAGTAGCTTCGCTGGGTTGATGGCGCTCCATGTCGGCACTTGGTTTATGGTCGGCGTGGTCATGCCTCCCACGTTTATTTTGTCAGCTCTCAGCATCACCTGCCTGTTGATCAACGGCTGGGCTTTAGTCAACCCTGCCAGCCTCAACCGCTTGCTCATTCATTTGCTGGCCTTGCTCAAAATCAAACACCCCGAACTTCCACAAGCTTAAGTGAGGGATTTAGAAGGCTCCTCAGCAGTTTCGGCTTGAGCGATCGCCCGTTTAGCCAAGCGGGTGGTATAGAAGGCAGTAGCGATCGTCACGGCTAACCCCAGCCCTTGCAAAATCAGCCATTGTGGCCCCTGCTGCTTCTGAAATAATGCTGAACCAAACGCCCCCAGATAAACATAAAAAGCAATCACGGGCAGCATCCCCAACCAAGAAAACAGGACGTATTGCGTAAACTGAATCTTGGTGCAGCTAAACCCATAGTTGAGTACGCTCGATGGCAGAATCGGGGAAAGGCGGGTGAGTAAGACGATTTTCCAGCCCTTACGCGCGATCGCATGATCAAATTCTTGCCAGTGAGGTCGCCGAGAAATCCAACGCTGAATCCGCTTACGGGCGATCGTTTTGCCTACGATAAAGCAAGCAACAGCCCCCAAGGTATCGGCGATCGAGACGTAAAGTAGACCTTTGCTAAACCCAAATAACGTGCCTGCCCCCAACATCAGCAAAGCGTTGGGCAGTGCTAGCAGTGTTACCCCTACATAAACTCCGATAAACATCGGAATTGCCCATATCCCTAGAGTTCGTAGCCAATTTTTGAGTGCTACAAACCAGCTCTTGGGAAAAAACACAGTAATCAGGGCGATCCCGATGACAACCGCAACGAACAGCCAAAATCTCTTCCGACGAAGCCAGCGCATACCTGCGTACCCAACCGATTTCTAGCCAGAAGCTTAGAGTAAAGGTTTGTAATTAGTTCAGCATCTCGCTCTAGGCAGGCACTCAACTTTGTGTCTGGATTAGCTCACATGATGTGAAACCCGACCCCAGCTCCTTTCGGGCCAGGGAAGGAGAGCAAGATTCAAAGCCCCTCGCCTTGCAGGAGAGGGGTTTGGGGAGAGGTTCCATTCAATCTAAGCGAT
>CBIHQL010000219.1:0-7033 GCA_966211855.1 uncultured bacterium | reverse complement strand
TGAGTGGGGGGCCGTAACAAATTGCCAAAGATTTGCAAGTTAATATCGGTAGGCTTATCCCAACCACCAAAACCCGCTAGACCATTCTCAGTGTAGGAGCCTGGAGAGCCGAGCCAGTCAGAGTTCCAAGTGCCGAGATAATCGGGTTGATTATTTCGTAGGCGGAGTAGGCGATAAAAGTTATCTGCCCCGGCTTGGGGTGAGCCGCTTAAGCTGGCATTGGAGGCGTGCAAAATGGGAAAGACGTTCCAAATACCCAAGCTCGTAAAGCCCGTGCCGTTGACGAAAAACTGGTAGCGATCGCCTCCCTTGATCTGCCACTGGAGGTTGCGAAAATCGAGCTGCCAAATTTTGCGATATAAACTAACGGGTTCTGCCCAATAAGAATTCCCGTCACTATAAGTAACTTCTGTAATGCTGATTTGGGTATTAGAGCTATTCGTGGAGCCAGTGTGGAGGTTTTGGAGGCCAGAGGCTCCCTCTTTGACGTTGCCTCCCCATAGCGTCAGCGTTTGCCAAAAACTGTTGGGGATCGTTGCATTGGTGTTGACCACGCCAACTACGAGCCAAACTCGCAGGGTATCGACAAGGTAGTGCTCGTTTGAAGTGCCCAGGGCAAAATCGTCACCCACCGAATAGGCATACCCAGAGCCAATGCGATCGGCAAAGGCCCAACTGATGTTGCTGCGGTTAGCATCGAGGCCAGGATCATTAGGTGCCGTGTTGTTCAGGTTATGGGTCGGCAATCCTCGATTAAATAGCAAGGCCGCATGAGAACTGGTAGCACAGCTTAAGACCGCAAGCCAGGCGAATAAAATAGCTTTATACGTGTTTGGTAGCAGCGTCCCTGAGACATTCATGGCACACCTCTCGCAATGTCTGGAACAGGGATTAAACACAGCAAAATCAATATTGAGCTGCCTTGCCCCTGGAGGTGTTCGACCTAAGGACTGCGGTTAGCGATCGCGTGCATGGCTGCTTAGGCTAGGGCCATGTCTCACTCAAAACGCCCCGGTAATGACACTTAGGATGGTCTGCAAAAATATACTTTCCAACTTAACAAGGAACGGGAAAAATTTGCGAAAGATGTGTGACCGATAAGCCGCCTGATTCTGAGTCAGGACTCATCAAATGTTTAACGACCTAAAACACTGCAAACAAAAAAACTGCCATATCTTCGGCAGACACAGCAGTTACATAATCAAGTGGTTAATTGCTTAGATGAGGTCAACGCAGCACTTGCAGACTCTCGCATTGTCCAAGGGCTGAGAACCTGCGGAGGCAGCGGTTAATTGAGGTCGCCCTAGACGTTGGTTTTCAAACTGGTTGGGCGGTCAAAACTCAGGCGCTACCAGTGAAGGTCACTTCGGGGAACTTCGCTTGAGCTTCAGACATGGGCCGACGACGACCTTCTTCTTGCCAGTAATTGATCACTTCGGTGGCTTGGTTCAGCAGTTCAATGCGATCATTTTCTGCAATCCAATGCTTGGCTTCTAGTTCGTTCTTGAGTTGTTCCCAAGCATCATTCCGAGGCCAGAAAAAGTAAGAGGTCAAGGGGCTAGTGCCTTTCCCGACGACCTGATCAACCGCGATCGCAACGTTCTCTTCAAGCCAGATAACCGTTAGAATAAACTTCGACAATCGAACCTCCAGCGGGCAGCCCTAAACTGTTTGGTAACTCCACAAACGATCATATTACCTTACGTCTGCCAGGTTCTGACAAGCGCACTGGCACACAAGGGCCAATCAATAAGGAGGCATCCAGCATTGCAATTAGGTTCTAGCTCAACAACATTCTCTGCCATTGTTGTCTTTGATATTGATGGTGTGGTGAGAGATGTCAGTGGGTCTTATCGGCGGACAATTATGGATACGGTCGAGCATTTTACCAATGGTGCCGCTCGTCCTAGCTCAGAAGATATCGACGCTCTCAAGTCAGAAGGTATTTGGAATAACGACTGGGAAGCCTCACAAGAGTTGATTCGGCGGTACTTTCAGACGCAAGGCCAGAGTCAACTACCCTGCAGCTACGAAGAAATTGTGGCTTTTTTTCAGGGACGATATCGCGGCCCCGATCCCCAACATTGGACAGGCTATATCTGCGACGAACCCTTACTGATGAGTGCAGCCTATACCCAGCAGCTCACCCAAGCCGGGATTGATTGGGGCTTTTTTAGTGGTGCGACCCGTGCTTCAGCTAACTACGTGCTACAAAAACGACTCGGTTTGCCATCTCCACTGCTGATTGCGATGGAAGATGCTCCTGGAAAACCAGATCCGACGGGGTTATTTCAAGCGGTGCAGCATTTAGAATCTCAAACCCTTGAGAACGAACCGACACCTGTTTTGTATGTGGGTGATACCGTCGCTGATATGCAAACGATCGCCAAAGCTCGCCACTTACAGCCAGATCGCCTGTGGATTGCTGTCGGAGTGCTGCCGCCGCATGTGCAATCAACCCTAGCTCGTAGTGAAGCTTATGCTGCGACTTTAGAACAAGCAGGAGCCAGTATTGTGTTGCCCCAGGTTGAGCAACTGACTCCTGCCCAAATTCAGCAGTTGGTGTCGCGGGCGATCGCTGAGTAAAGTAAGTTACTGCAAAGACAAGAACTTCTCTAGGGCCGTTACCATGGTAGGGGGCCAGCGGCGAATTGTGGCTACCCAATTCAAGTCTTTGTAGCGGGGGTCAAGGCCGACGACAGAAACCCACTGACTTTCGGCTTCTCCACGTTGACCGTTGACCCAGAGGGCAGCAGTGAGGGCGGCTCGCATATCGGCAAACTTAGGATATTTGCGCACCAGATTCCGCATCGTCCTGATGGCTTCGTTGGTTTGCTCGGTTTGGTAAAGCGCTAAGGCATAATTGGCGCGGGCAAAAACGTAGTCAGGAGCCATGTCAGCCGCTTGTTTGTAGTCAACCACGGCTTGTGCCCACTGACCCAATCCTGCTTCGGCGTTCCCCCGATTGTTGAAGGCGGCAGGATCGTTGGGATCAAGCTCTAGCACATGGTTGTAGTCAGCAATTGCCTCTTGCCATTTGCCTAAACCCTCCAAGGCAGTGCCCCGGTTGAGGTAAGGATCGGGCGCGTCAGGGGCTAGCTCAATCGCTTGGTTATAATCGGCGATCGCGTCTTGCAGCTTGTACTGGCTGACTCTGGCATTGCCACGATTACTCCAAGCCGCCGCATTATCGGGAAACTGGTCAATAATTTGTGTCCAGTAATTTTCGGCTGTAGCAAAGTCACCCTCATTCGTCGCCGCAAACGCTTGTTGAAATAAATCATCCACTACTTGAATCAAGTCAGTGGGCGGGGCAGGTTGCGCTAAACTTGGCGGCGTTGCCCACAACCCTGCGATGCCGATCAGCAGCACAGCGATCATCACCCCAAACCAGCGCTTCATTGTCAATTCTCCACTTGCTCAGTTATGACTCCTAAGCTGTAGCCTAGAGCATTTCGGAAGAACTCGCTGCCCAAACCTGCTAAGACATTAACGAAAGCTGGCTATCAGGCGGAGTGTAGCCTAAGTGTTTCCAAGCGGCGGAGGTAGCGATGCGGCCTCGTGAGGTGCGGTTGAGGTAGCCGATCTGCAACAAATACGGCTCATAGACTTCTTCGATGGTTTGGGCATCTTCGCCTGTTGCGGCTGCCATGGTATCTAGACCCACAGGCCCGCCATTGAAGTGCTCGATCATCACACTTAGCAAGCGGCGATCGGTCCAATCTAGGCCGCAGGGGTCAACATTGAAGAGTTCTAAGGCTTCTGCTGCGATCGCTTGGGTAACCAGTCCGGCTGCCTTCACTTCAACATAGTCACGCACCCGCTTTAAGAGGCGATTGGCAATCCGAGGCGTTCCGCGAGAGCGACGGGCAATTTCCATCGCGCCATCAGGAGTGATTTCAGTTTTGAGAATGGTAGCAGTGCGGCTCACAATTTCTGCCAGTTCATCCAACTCATAAAATCGCAATCTTTGAATTAAACCAAAGCGATCGCGCAACGGAGAGGTTAAAGCACCGACCCGCGTTGTGGCACCCACTAAGGTAAATGATGGCAAGGGAATACTGCGAGTTCGGGCGCTTTGGCCTTTACCCACCGTTACATCTAAGCGAAAGTCCTCCATCGCTGGATAAAGGATTTCTTCGGTAACGCGAGGCAAACGGTGAATCTCATCAATAAATAAGATGTCTCCCGGCTGTAGGTTGACCAGCAAACCAACAATGTCTCGGGGCCGCTCAAGTGAGGGAGCACTCGTAATTTTGCAACTGACTCCCATTTCAGTCGCCAAAATTAACGACATGGTGGTTTTGCCCAGACCGGGCGGGCCATACAACAGCAAATGGTCTAGAGTTTCCTGTCTTGCCTTTGCCGCTTGAATTGCGATCGCCAGCACTTCCTTCAGGTCTTTTTGACCGACGTACTCTGCTAAAGCCTGTGGGCGTAGGCTCTCTTCCGGCTTGCCATGTTCTTCGGGTTGGGCTTCCGGTTGAATTAAAGACTCAGGAACTGCCGCCACTGTAGGCCCATGCCGCTGCCTAGCCTGGCGATCGCGAGCCATCGGTTTGGTGTCGCGGTCAGGTTCGGAGGGCGGTTGCTTGGAGGAGATAATAGCCATAGTTGAGTATCATCATACTCAGAGATTGAGATAGTCGGAAAATAATGCCACCTGTATTTACAGTGCCAGAAGGCATCACCTTTGAGCAGGCGATCGCTCTGACTCAATCGTTGCTCTCGGCGATCGACCAAGGAACCATTTCCGAACCTGAGGTAGAAATAACCGTTGCTGCTCTCGTTAAAAGCCAAACGGGGGCTCGTGGGTTCTTTGTCGGCTACCTCACCGATGAGCGAGCGATCGCAGATCAGCCTAGTGCCGCCATCTTACAAGCGTTATCCACCTCTATTGATATTGTTTCAGACTTACTCGTCAAAAATCTGGCAATGTCAGCCGCAACGGGGGTTTGGCATCGGCGACAATCTGACGAAGCCCAAGCGCAAGGCTCTGATCGAGTGCGATCGCGATCGCTCAACCTGGTTCAACAGCTACAACTCCCCGCTCTGCAAGCCCGTGCTCAACAATTCCTCAGCGCGATCGACACAGGCGTTGGTTCTGACCAAGCTTTTTTAGAGCGGCAAAACTACGACTCAGAGCAACAGCAAGCTATCCGCCAAACGTTGCAACAAGCACTCGCATAATCCTGATCTAGGCTGCGAGAATTTGAATAAAATCTTAACTTAAGGTATCGTGACGAGATTGACTGGCTGCACTGAGCGATCGCCGCGATATCAACACTTTAATTGTGGTCAAGCAGGAACTCTCATCGAGAATCCAGCTTCATATTCGGGGAGTAAGATCAACTCTCAAATGAGCAGCCATTGTGACTAAATCCGTTGGATAAAGTTCACGATTGACTGGGTGTCGGCGTAGTGGGTGAGGGCGTGACAATTGCTGAAATCAACAAAGGGAGATGCCGACAAGCCAGGCGAAGTTTCTCGCCAAGGTGCTTTTCAACCGGGATGGCTTGCTAAAGCCGATCTACTCAAGGCTTTAGTGCAGCGTGATTTAGAAGCTCGGTATAAAGGTTCAGTTTTAGGTAATCTGTGGCCTCTGCTCAACCAGCTAGCTCAATTGCTGGTTTACACCTATGTATTCTCAGTTGTTTTACAAGTAAAGCTCAGCTTGAAAGGGTTGCCAACCAATGATCTAACCTTTGGTCTCTGGATGTTTGCCGGGTTAATTCCCTGGCTAGCCTTTGTCGGTGGGTTTACACAAGCAGCAGTTTCTGTAATTGGGCAGCCTAACTTAGTTAAAAAGGTTGTGTTTCCTTTAGAGCTGTTGCCTTTGGTGCCTGTCTTTTCCGCCTTTGTCGAAAGTTCTTTTGGCTTAGTCTTGCTGATTGCAATGATTGCCATCACGACCCAAGTCATTCATAGCACCCTCTGGCTCTTGCCCTTAATTTGGATTCCTCAACTACTGCTAACTGCGGGTTTGAGTTACTTCGTCGCTAGCTTAACTGTGTTCTTACGAGATATCCCCCAAACCTTAGGGGTGGCTACTAATCTTTGGTTTTACCTCACGCCCATCGTTTATCCTGCCGCTGTGATTCCAGAGCAATGGCGTAATTGGGTGTTTTGGTTGAATCCTTTGGCTGCGATCGCAGAAGTGTATCGAGACTTGATCTTAGTCGGAGCAGTACAGCATCTCGGTGAATGGGCCATCACAACTGCTATATCCTTAATTGTGTTTGTCTTAGGGTACGAATGTTATAGCAAACTCCGCAATGCTTTCGCGGATGTGCTCTGATTTCATCTCTGCTTAGGGCTTGACTGCTCAACAACTCAACGCTTTGTACAATCTTCAAACCAGCAGCCGATATGGGTGAGCAAATTGCGATTTCGCTAAAGAATATCTCGAAGTGCTACAAGCGCTATGCAAGTCCTGTCGATCGCTTAAAAGAGCTGCTATTACCACACAAAAGCAGAGCGATCGAATTTTGGGCTTTGCGAGATATTAATCTAGACATTTATCAAGGCGAAACCCTAGGAATTGTTGGTCAGAACGGGTCTGGAAAGAGTACCCTTTTGCAAATTATTGCTGGTACTCTTACCCCTAGCCAAGGGGAAGCTGCCGTTAAGGGGCGGGTATCGGCTCTACTAGAGTTGGGCAGTGGCTTTAACCCCGAATTTACAGGTCGGCAAAATGTCTTTTTTAATGGTCGTCTGTTGGGGCTAACTCGGGAAGAAATTGAAGCCAAGTTTGATGACATTGCCGCCTTCGCAGAAATTGGCTCTTTTATTGAGCAACCTGTTAAAACTTACTCCAGCGGGATGGCACTCCGATTGGCTTTCGCCGTTGCTGCAAGCATTGATCCTGAAATATTGATCGTTGATGAAGCCTTGGCTGTAGGAGACGTGAAATTCCAAGCGCGCTGCATGAAGCGAATTCGGCGATTACGTGACCAAGGGACTACGATTTTATTTGTTTCTCACGATACGGGAAGCGTCATTTCTCTCTGTCAGCGGGCTGTACTACTCAATC
>CBIHQL010000218.1:0-7034 GCA_966211855.1 uncultured bacterium | reverse complement strand
GGCAGCAAACAAAAAGTCTCCTTGCTTGGTTGGTGGTTGAAACGGTAGACCACGCGGATAAGTTTGACACCCTGGCTGATAGCACGCGTATCCCAACATTTCTGGAATAATCACACCTTGCAAGTTTTCTAAATAGTTAGGGTTAGCGGCAAAGGCAAAGCTCCCTAACAAGCCTTGTTCTTCTTGATCAAAAAACACCACTTGTAAACCGCGAGGAGTCGGGCGAGACCCTAGCAATCTTGCCACTTCTAGAGTGGTTGCTACCCCAGTACCATTGTCATCTGCCCCTGGAGAGCCTGGTACGGTGTCATAGTGAGCTGCCACAAGAATTCGGCCTGCTTGAGGATCGCTACCCGATCGCTCTGCCACCACATTGACTCCCTGCTTAAAAACCTGTAAGTAGGGTTTCCAGCCTGTTGCGGTCAAAGTTTGCAGAATGTATTCTCTTGCTTGGTAGCGATCGCGATCACTATGCCGCTCAAAGGCTAACGCTTTCACATGACCCATCAACCGCTGAGGGTCAACTTTTGGTGGATTAGTCACTGGAGCGATCGCAGTAGATTGTGTAAGTGTCTGCTTAGTCTCACTTGGACTAGGTTGAGTTCGCTGATCAGGCTGTATCGCTTCACTCGTGAACTGCTTAACAACGACATCCTTAATCAGGGCAGACTGCCAATCTTGGCTAGAGAGGACACCCCAACCCAGCGCCAACACAAAAAGGATTACCCAAACCCAGTGTCGCCTGTGCATGAGCCATCTACCACAACCCAACTCGGCGATCGTAACGTGTTTAACTCAGGGCTGGCAGTATTCCTGAGAGACACGCTTATTCCGACACCAAGGGCAGCTACCCCAACACTTCAAGCAATGCAACGAGCGATCGCCTTAGAACTGCGGCTGGTATGCTCGCTGGATTTCTTCTAGGGCTTGCCGCAAATCATCCGCATGGAGCCAACCGACAAACCCACCGTAGAGACATTGGCCTCTGGGACTGGCAACAAAGACGTGATCCACGCCAAACGGGTTCTTCCAGGTGCGAATCGTGGTGCCATCCTCAAAGGTCATGATGATTTGCGATCGCTCAAAGTCGCGGCGGTGAGCATCGGTCATGCCAGCTACCAAGCGTAAGCGCTGAATCAAGTGCCCGCTCAATTCTGATTCCTCAGTTGACTCGCCCCAAAAGTCTCGAATTGCAGCAGCAACAGCGGGGTGATTTTTTAGCGTGGCATGGGGCAAGCCGTAGATGCAGACAAATTTGGCGTGACGAAATTTGCTCGACTCGACGGGAATCGTGCCATCACTGCCGCCATCATAATCTCCGGCGATCGTCAAAGTTGGAATGACCGCCGCGATCGTCTCAGCAATCGGGCGACGGTTTTTGCCCAAGTCTCGCGCAATGCCTAGCCCAAACTCCAGCGGATCGAAAATGCGGCCCAAATCTGACCCTCCAACCGGAGAAGCAACTAACACCAAAGAAGCAACCTGCGACCACCATTCAGGATGACGATTCAGCACCTCTAGCCAAATCAAGCCGCCCATTGAGTGTCCAATAATTCTGATGGGAGTTTCGGGGTAGGTGGCTAGCATATCGATCGCGACTTGCTCCACATGATCGATCAGTGGCTCAATCCGCAACCAAGTTTTCACAAAACCCAGATTCGGCGTTACGACTTTGGTCTTGGGCGAAGCAAGGCTCTGAGCCAGCGCGGTAATCTCCCGACTACTATCGGCCCATCCATGCTGAGCATAAAGAATAAAATCCGGCGTTTCGCTCACTCCATCCTCCCATTGTCTAGGCGGAGAGATGTTTATCTATACTCTGGCATCTCCTGCTAAAGAACTACCTTCAAAGCAGCACTTAATCTTAATTTGCGCGATTGCAATTCTCCCTCTGTGCGGAACCCGATCTTGAAAGCATCTCGCTAGCATGTTTACAAAATTAAACATGGATTATAGAGCGAATGTTTCCAAATCTAATAGAAGCCACAAATCAATATTGGCAACAACTGAATGAGCTAGAAGCCGCTTATCAGCGGGGAGATGTATCGCTTGAAGAAGTAGATGCTAGAGTCGCCGAACTGATGACTGAGTTGGGTAATCAGCGTCGTGCGGCTTGGCGATCGCTCTCGGAAAGTGGACGACGTTTTTGGCAGGAGCAAACTGAACTGATTTTAGGTGGGGCGTTGTTAGGTGGGCTATCCTACGCCTGGATGGTTCTGCGCTAAATCAGCGTCGAACTACAAATATTGAACTACAACCTTTCGAGGAACATTCGGTTTAGAGTTACGTCCTAGCGATTCAGAACTGGATGCTATAGCTTGTCATCAACCGTTACGCTGCAAACCCGTTGAGCTTGCTATAGTTGGATGCGATCGCGACCCTCGAAGACGATTATGAAACGACTCTTTGCTGCTCTTGTTTTTGCGCCTTTATTATTAACTGTTCAGATCGCCGAGCAATTGCCAACAATGGCTGCTCCAGTATCTCGAACCGAGCAGGTACGGCAGCAACGAGAGAAAGCAACCGCTTACCGTCGCTATATGCAACTGGGCTATGCAGCAAACAAGCAGCGCGACTATGCAACTGCTTTGACTAACTTTCAAGCTGCACTCAAAATTCGCCCTGGTGACCCCTACGCGACAAAAGCGATTCGTAATGTCCGGGGTTATGTCCGGCGCAACGAACTGGTTGCTCTCAGTAATGCCGCCCGCCAAAAACGAGCAGATGCTTTAGGCCAAACCCTGCAACAGGCAACAGCGGCTCAAGACTGGCAATGTGCGGTGGCGGCGATCGACAACTTGGTGCCTTTGGTGCCTGCCAATTCTCTAAAGCGAGCTGAGCTGATTACCTATCGTAGCCGTTTGCAAGGTTTGATCGGTGCAGAAGACAATATCGGTCGGTGGTCTACGGTGTGCAGCAGTGCTAGTTTAGCTGCTACTGCCCAGCAGACGACTCAAAGTAATAATCAGAGGTAAGTGGGCAATCAAGATAGCGATCGCCCCTACCTTCTCAAGCTGATTTAAAGTCCAATGGTGCCATCCGGTAGAGTTGCTCCGGTCAACACTACATCTTGCTGAATCACATCCGTTAACGAAGCACCCCTCAGGCTCGCTTCGGCAAAATTAGTACGGTCTAAAATAGCCTCAATCAGTTTGGCTCCCCATAAATAAGCGCGATAGAGGCTAGTCAACGTTAGGTCAGTACGGCAAAGGTTGGCTGCGTTTAAGTTAGCGCCTGTGAGGTCGGCACCTGTGAGGTCAGCATCTGTGAGATCGGCTTTACTGAGCACAGCACCACTTAAATCGGCCCGACGTAGATTTGCTTCGGTGAGGTTGGCTGCATGTAAATTGACGCGCGCCAGACTGGCAACTCGCAGTTGTGTGGAACTGAGGTTGGCTGCGCTGAGATTGGCACCACTGAGATTGGCTCCCCCTAACTTAGCCTCGCTGAAATTAACCCCATCGAGATCGAAGCCATTGAGATCAACCCCATTCAGAAAGGCTGCACTGAGCTTGACGCCATTCAGCTGTGTGCCGTGTAGCGATGCCCCGCTGAGTCGCGCTCCAGTCAGATTGGCCCAGTTGAGATTCGCATCATCTAAATTAGCCGATCGCAAGTTGATACCCCGTAGATCTGCCCCGCACAAATTGACACCTTTTAAGTTGGCTGCTCGTAAATTAACGGCTGTCAAGACTGCCCCGCTGAGTCGCGCTCCCGTGAGCTGGGCCTTTACTAGCACAGCACCCTTGAGGTTCGCTTTCGTCAGGTCTACGTTATTGAGTTGAGCTTGACTGAGTTTGGCAAAGCTGAAATCTGCCGAATAGAGAAAGGCACCGCTGAAATTGACGTCGGTTAGCAGGGCTCGACTTAAATTGGCAGACGCAAAAGAGGCTCCTTTAAAGTCAGCGCCCACCAAATTTGCGTGCTCTAGGTTTGCACCAATTAAGTTAACCCCTTGAAAGTTGCGCTCTCCGGCTGCATAGCGTCTCAGTAATTCGGCTGCATCCATGACGTGCCCTCTTTAGATCCCCGATATGGTCTAGATCTAGATTGCCCACGTAGATAAAGTTGCTGAGATTGGAGCTAGATTTGATACAAACCGTCATGCAAATGCCTGCGATCGCGACTTATTCGATCGCGTAAGTTAGGCTAACTCGGCTATACACTTGTACGTCTGTTGGTGCAGCAGGGTCATAGGGAGGTGGGCTTTGACTCGGCTGCTCAAAAGGGTTAGTGGCTCCTCCTACTTGCGATCCACAGCGAGAGAAAGCGGCAGGGCTACCTGCGATCGGGAATTCTGTGATTTGAAGCAGTTCACCCGGCGTTACTTGAGCCGCTGTTGCTAAGGCTTGAATGCGACGTTGAGCATCTTGAAGCGCCGCACGACGAGCAGCATTTTCAAATGGCTGACAATTGTCAAGGCGATACTCAGCTCCCACCCGCTGAATTAATAACTGATTATTTTGAGCCGCTTTGTTGGCGGTCAGCACCACCTGTTGCACCCGCTGACGAGTCGGTTTACTAATTTGCACGCTGAGTTCAGCACTATCTACTGTGCTGGGTTGAACTGCGATCGCATCTTGAGAAATGCCAATGTCAATTAAGGCAGCAATAATGGGCTGAAGGCGATCCGTGCGCATGGGTGGGCGATCGAGGCTGGGGCCATCGGGCACTGCGTCATTGAGAGAATCGAGAGCCGTGCGATCGGCAATTAAAAATTCGAGTTGGGCCACATCAGCAGGAGCGATCGCTTGACCTTGCCCTAAGACCGTAATAGTTCTAGGTTGGCTGACACCGGGGTAGGTGAGTGGAGCTATGGGTTCGTGAGCCAGCGTGCAGTGACTAGAAGCCAGCACAAAGATTGCTGTTAAGGCGAAGCGGGGAAAGTATCTCATCAAATAAAGTTGCCTTGCCCATTGGAAGTGTCAATTCCACCAAGACAAAATAACCTATCGACTGTCATACCTCCTTAGATAGATGATTGAAAGTATCAGCCTGATAGCTAATTATGAATCGTACCGTCGGGCATCGTCGCACCGCTCAAGTTAGCGCCATTGAGATCAGCTTCAAAAACAGTAGCTCGTTGGAGGTTGGCATCCATCAAAATGGCCTCGGTGACCACAACCTCAAGCAAATTAGTCCACATCAGATTGGTGTGATACAAATTAGCCGCGACCAAATCTGCACCCCGCAAGCTGGCCCAACTCAAATTGGCACTCCGTAAATTGGCTTGCTTGAGCTTGGCATTCCGCAGATTGGCACCACTGAGGTTCGCTTTGCTCAAGTTGGCACCTGTGAGCTTGGCACTGTCCAAAATTGCTCCGCTCAAAATACTGTTAGCTAAATTGGCTTTTTCTAAAGAAGCACGGCTGAGATTGGCATGGGTAAGGTTAGCACTGTCTAAAATCGACCCATCCAAAGAAGCTTCTACGAGTTTGGCGCGGCTGAGATTAGCTTCATGCAGATTAGCTGTAATTAAGCTGGCACCCCCCATATTGGCTTCGCTCAGATTCGCTGCTTTGAGGTTTGCTCCTCGAAAATTGGCTTCACTAGAATGCACCCCTCTTAAGCTCGCCTCTGAGAAGTTAACCCCAATCAAGTTGGCACCGATCAACGTCGCATTGGTGAGATTGGCATAACTGAGGTTGGCTCCTCCTAGGTTGGCACCGCTGAGGTTAGCCTCCATCAAGTTAGCTCCGGTTAAGTTAGCTCCGGTTAAGTTAACCTCGCTCAAAGCAGCCCGACTTAGGTTCACATCGTGAAAATTCCGCTCACCTGCGGCATAGCGCTTCAGCAGTTCATCGGCATCCATGTCTCTACCTCGTCCGTCTTGATAGAAATTTGCAAGTTAGCGCTGAGTGCCTCTGTTTAACACTGCCAGTGCCCCGTAAGATGGATCACCCTACGTGCCGTCATCCTGGTCGAAACTGCTGATAAGCACTTGAACTGTTTCCAACCGAGACTTTAGGCGCTCAGCAGCGTTATACAAGTTTGATGAATCTTATATCAACTATGAATGATGAAATGGCACACCTAGCTTCAACAGGGTTGCACTTGCCCTAACTGGAACCCCTCGCTTGAGGTTGGATGTAGACAACTCTGATGGTCGGAGCGTGACTATAACGGTCTCTAAAACTGAGATGAATTAATCTCAGAATACCCCTGTTCTTTGTCAGAACTTACTATGCACCTACCCTAACACCAGACAGATTGAGAGATGGAAATCTACAATTCGACAGGGTTTTTATGAAATAGATTTACATAAGTTTATAGTCAGCAATCAATGACAAGGAGAAGCGTCATGTCCGATTCTGATTCACTTAAGTCAGGCGATCGCGTGCAATGGAAAACGTCGCAAGGCAAAACCACAGGTCATGTGAAGAAAAAGCTCACATCTTCTACAGAAATCAAGGGGCATCATGTCGCTGCTGCTAAGGATAATCCTGAATATCTAGTAGAGAGTGACAAGACTGGCAAAGAGGCCGCTCACAAGCCAGAGTCTTTAGAAAAAATTGACGAAGCCTAAGCCGGAGGAGCTAGCTGATCAAGCGATCGCCTTTACTGATAGTAAGCGCTGCCATTCGGCATAATCGCATTCGTTAAAGTGGTGTTCCGCAAAGTAACTTGGCTGAGTTGGGCATCAATCAAAATGGCTTCTTGCAAAATGCCATCGCTTAAATTTGCCCAACTGAGATTAGCGCGATAAAGATTAGCTCGGGTTAAATTGGTGCCCCGTAGTGTTGCCCAACTCAGGTTAGCACCCCGCAAGTTTGCCCCTGTTAAATCAGCTTTGGTGAGGTTGGCTCCACTCAGGCGCGCGCGGCTCAACTGAGCGCCTTGAAGATTGCTCGATTCTAAATTGGCACCGTTGAGGATGACATTATTAAGGCTGGCGTGAGTTAAAACTGCTTTGTGCAGAATCGCGTTAGTCAGGTTTGCTGCTTCTAAAACTGCGTGGTCGAGGATGGCCTCAGTCAGATTTATGCGATTCAGCATCGCTTCTGACAGAGTAGACCGAGTCAGGTCAGCACCTC
>CBIHQL010000217.1:0-7057 GCA_966211855.1 uncultured bacterium | reverse complement strand
AACCATTGGATTGCCTGACTCAGCTCTTTCGCCTGGGCTGACATACTGTAGGAACTATCTACGACAACAGCAAACCGTTTATTTTGTAAAGCTGTGTAGTCTTTGAGAATAACGGGTTGAGCCGAAATTTGATAGTCTCCCAACTCCACTTGATGCACGCTAGGTGAGGTTGTGCTGTTGGCAGGTAGAAAAGTGGGTAACCAATCGACTCGGTTGATGAGAGGGGGTTGCTGATTGTAGCGGCGCTCAGTCTTGTGATTCCAAAAAACGTTGCGCTTCTCGGTCAGTTTTGGCAAAGCCCAGCCTTGAGGTTGTCGCATTACTTTGTAGGTCAACCACAGGTGCATTTCAGTCGGGCGATCGCTGGGTGTGAATTCTCCGGGTAAGGGTTTGGGAGGAATAGGAAACGCCCGTAAGCGATATTGCTGTGGCCCTACTTGTTCTAGCAATGCGGGGTCAACGCTGCGTCTCACTTCTTCGGTATAAACTTTCTCGGCGGCTCCTCGGGGTGAGACTTGAAACACAAAACGTTGGTCTAACTTAGCCGTATCACCCAACCAAACTCCAGTCAGAACGGCTGTTTCTGGGAGTGTAAAAGCATAACGGATCTCCTGCTGTCGGGGTGTTTCATTTTGGTAAACTTCATACAGCTCAACCTCCGCCCAATCTCCCTGCTCATTCACGTTCACCTGTTGCGATCGCAGCCAAACATTCTCCTGATCAATAGCTAATAAGCTTGCTTCTGGCGATCGCCGCCAAGGAGCCTCAGCAATTTTCAGGATCGGGCGAATTGTTTTAGCTTCTGCTTTTTCAATCGGTGTATCAAAAAATTGGGCATAAAGTTTTTCGGCTCGCTCGCGATCGCCATCAGAGCCTTGGTATAAGAAGGGTGCAAAAAGACCGTTATTAATTTCTCTCCAACCCTGATCGATTGGTTTTGGTAGAAATGTGTCAGTAATGTAGTAACTGTTTTCTGAATAGCCGAGATAACGGTAGTCTGCCAAATAAGCATTGAGCAAACCTGTACGGATCACATCTGACTTGGCTAGCAGTGCTTGGCGATCGCGCTCGGTTGCGGGGAGTGTGGCTAACAACTTGAAGGCTTGAATTTGCGGCTGTTGTTGCAACGAGATAAACAGCACTGTCCAGGCGGTTAACCCAGCGATCGCGATTTGCAGTGCCTTGCTCTGACCATGCTGCTCGGCAAAAGCTTTGAGAACTCGTAGCCCAGACCGAAAATAAGAGCTACCCAACTCAAAGGGAAAGAGCAGAAACAAGAAGGCGCTAAATCCTAAAAGAATCGTGCCAGCACCTTGCCACCAATATTCCCATTTCCAAAATTCCACTAAAGGTTGTACCCAGCCAAAGCTGAAAAACCCAAAGAGGAGCATCGGAGTTGCCGGAATGCTGTAAGACAATATGGCAAGCCCAGCATAGACGCTCAAACCAATCAAAAAGCTGTGAGCAACCACTTGTACACTAGCGATCGCCCGATTTTGTTTAGCATAGCCATAGAGCAACTCCAGGTAGAAAGCGATAATACCGACGATCGCAGTACCAAGAATTAGAGTGCTAGCAGGATTGAGACGCTGCCAGATAAATAGCCGCAACAGACAAAGCAATAAGAGCGGTACTTCTACGCCAAAAAATAAGCGAATTAACTGTAGCGGTCGAGTGCGGAATTTTCGCAACCCTACCACCGTAAAAATTGTAGAAACGGTGATTAAACTACCCAGGGTCAACAATAACTCTGGAACTACAGGGTCACTGAACAGTGCCTTAGGTAGCTCAGGGGCGATCGCAGGCCACATGCCAGCACAAACAATCACTAAAAAGGCAATATTCCAGACCCAAAAGATGGTGTGGAACAGGGCATGGAGCAAATTTTTCACGCTCAAACTCCAGAGGCGGCAGGTTTAACGAGTACTTAACAAGGTAGACACAACATGAGAGCCTCAGAATCCTGAAATTTGAGAACGAGTCAGACTCATTTCAGTACACGGGAAATCATTCCAGCTAGGGCGATTCAGGCTATTCTAGATTGAGCAACATCTCCTGCTGGTCAGCACCTCTTCCAATGTCGCGATCGCACCTGCCCCTACCCATCTGTCCAGATCTGCCACTAACGGCTCTGGCTCCTATGCAGGATGTGACAGATTTGCACTTCATGAGTGTGATTTCTCAGTATGGGTGTCCCGACTACTTTTTTACAGAGTACTTTCGGGTGCATCCCAGTTCTACATTAGATAAAAACATTCTGCGATCGATCACAGAAAATGCTACCGGTCGCCCAGTCTTTGCCCAACTCATTGGCGAGAGCATTCCTGACTTGGTGCGTGCAGCGCATGAGTTGAGCCACTACCCTGTGGCTGGCATCGACCTCAACTTAGGCTGCCCTGCACCCAGAGTCTATCGCAAGAATGTGGGGGGTGGATTACTGCGGGAGCCAGAGCAGGTGAAGCGAATTCTCAGTGAGTTACGGGAGGCTGTGGCGGGACTGTTAACCGTCAAAATGCGGGTCGGCTTCGACACCACCGATCACTTCGATCGCCTCCTAGACTTGATGAATCTTTGTCAGATTGATTTGTTGAGCTTGCATGGTCGCACGGTAAAGGAGGGATATCATAGCGCCGTGCATTATGACTTGATTGCCCACGCTGTTAAACGAGTCAACTGTCCAGTTTTAGCAAATGGTAATATCACCTCTGCTACCTCTGCCTTAACGGTTCTCAAGACGACCGGAGCAGCAGGGGTCATGGTGGGTCGAGCGGCAATTCGTAACCCTTGGATCTTTCAGCAAATCCGCCAAGCACTGAGCGGTCAATGTGTGCTTCCCGTGACTTTAGGGGCTGTGCGTGATTACATTGAGTGCCTACGCCAGACCCCAACCGCATCCCAAGTGCGAGAACAAGCTCGGCTCAATTATATGAAGATGTATCTCAACTTCATTGGTCAAGGGGTAGATGCGGCGGGAGGTTTTTTGCAGGAGATGCGCTTGTCTCGCACTGAGGCGGATCTGTGGGCAGTCTGCGATCGCTATCTCTTAAGTGAACCAGAAGCTGAATTTGCTTTAGAACCTTATCCAGGGCTGGTGGCACGTCCCAGTTGCGAAACTAGTAGAGACAGATGCGAACCTATCCAGGCACGGCAGGCAAGCTAAACGTGAGCATCTAAAGCAACGCGCAAATGATCTTAGCACCAACTTAAAGCATCCATAATTTGTTGGGCTAGGGTCAGCGGACGAAAGGGTTTCGTAAAAATAGCGGCAACGTCTAAGTCCTGAAAACTGTTTTGCTCTGAGGCTTGCACTTTAGCAGTCATCAGGATGACGGGAATGGATTGAGTTGTAGGTTGGTGCTTGAGGTGTTGTAGGGTGGCGCGACCGTCCATGTTTGGCATCATCAGATCGAGCAGAATCGCATCGGGGTGATGTTGAGTGGCGATCGCAATTCCTTCGGCTCCGGAGCTAGCAGTCAGCACCTCCCAACCCGCTCCCATTTGTAGGCCGAGGGTGGCGATCGCTCGTACATCTTCTTCGTCGTCTACAATCAAAATTTGCTTCTTCATCGCCATCTTCTAGGAAACTAAGGCTTATAGGGTATCGCTGAATCGGGGAGAAGTCGGGGAGATCCGATCCAATTCATTCAGTGGCAAGCGGCAATTCAACATAGAATGTGCTGCCTTGGTTGACAGTACTTTCTACCCAAATTCTGCCACCATGCTGCTCGATAATGTTACGACAAATGGCAAGTCCCAGCCCGGTTCCACCTTTTTGACGGGCATCAGAGGCATCTACTTGCTGAAAGCGCTCAAAAATAGTCTGGAGTTGATGGGAGGGAATACCGCGCCCCTGGTCACAAACACTAATACAGACACTGGAATTCTGCTCGGAACGACAAGCCCGCATGTGAACGGTTGTTTGAGCGGGGGAGAACTTAATGGCATTACTGAGGAGATTGGTGAGGGTTTGCACAATGCGATCGGGATCAGCAATGAGCAAGGTTGACAGCGGTTCTGTAATTAATTGAATTTCGCACCGATCAGCCATTGTCTGCATTTCTTCAGTGGCCTGAGTCATCAAGCCTGCAAGATTGCACGATCGCCGATTCATCGTGATTTTGCCAGAGCGAATCCGTTCGAGATCGAGAATGTCGTTAATTAAACGGATCAAGCGCTCGGCATTTTTGATGCCAATATTGAGAACTTGCTGCCCTTGCTCCGTTAAGCTGCCTAACTGTCCACTACTGAGTAAATCGAGAGATCCCATCATAGAGGTTAAAGGCGTGCGTAGCTCATGGCTGACTAGGGATATAAATTCGTTCTCCAGACGTTTGCGCTCAGTGATGTCATTGGCAATTAGTAAAGCGTAAGTGGCTCCGTTCAGTTCAATGCGATCGAAGGATAGCAGAATACTTTTGACACTACCGGAGTGAGTGAGTAGTTCAAATTCTAAGTTATGAAGGGTTTCTATGGTTTGCAGACGATGTAGAAAAGTCTCAGAATCATGGCCTAAATGTAGCTGTGTAATTGAATTACCGATGACTTGTTCTCGGGCGTAACCACTCATGCTGAGGAAACTAGGATTCACTTCCATTAATTGCCCTTCAGGGATAGTCATGATCGCAATTGGATTGGGGCTTTGTTGAAAAATGGTGGCGAATTTCTCCTCTGCGTGTTGGCGTTCGCGAATTTCTTGCTGGAGTTGCTCATTTTGAGATTGCAGTTGATTTTGCAGTCGTCTTAATGTCAGATGGGTTTCAATGCGAGCCAGGACTTCTTCAATTTGAAACGGTTTTGTGATGTAATCGACACCGCCTGCCTGAAACGCTTTGACTTTGTCACTGACTGCTTCTAAAGCACTGATAAAAATGATTGGGATATCTCGGGTGCGATCGTCAGCTTTCAGATGTTGGCAAACTTCGTATCCACTCATCTGCGGCATATTCACATCCAACAGGATTAAATCTGGCGGCATTACTTGTGCGCCTCGGATGCCCGTCGAACCCTTCGTAACGCTGCGAACCTTGTAGCCGTTTTCAATGAGCAGGGTCGATAACAAAGTGAGATTTTCTGGCGTATCGTCGATGACTAGAATGTCGGCTTTTGGCGTCGGCTCAGGCATTGCAGCATTTCATGAAACTCTCACCAATTTTAAGATCAGATTCCCCGTATCTAAAGTGACCTCAGCAAAAAACGGTCTCCCCAATTGATGAATAGAACAAGTTGAAGCCTCCCCGACTTCTCCTCGATCGCTGCTTACTGTAAGGGATATCAGTCAATCAGGACTTAGAGGTTACTATGTTTCATCACATTTCAATCGCTGTGAATCGTCCGTTGCAGGTTGCGAATGTTTTGGCAGAAGTGTTGCAGGGCAGTTGTTTTCCCTTTCCTCCCCATCCGGGAAGCTATATGGTCATCATCGATGATGGCTATGGAACCGGGATTGAGCTTTATCCGGCAGATACTCAGTTGATTCCAGAGTCAGAACAAGTGGGCTTTGCTTCAGGACAGGCTCAAACCTTTACGTCTGTTCATGCCGCGCTTTCGGTCTCGGTCTCGCAAGAACAAATTACCCGAATTGCCGATCGCGAAGGATGGTTGGTGCGCTTATGCGATCGCGGTCCCTTTAAGGTGTTTGAGTTCTGGGTGGAAAACCAATTCATGCTCGAATTGCTCACCCCTGAAATGGCGAAGGATTACTTGCAATTCGCTCAAACTGATAGCTATAAAGCATTTTTGCAACAAGCTACCCCCCAACTTGTTGAAGCATAGAAATTAATTTAGAAATCAACTGGAGAGAAAAGAATCATGATCACGATGGAAAAAGTAGAAGTTGCTCCCCACGAGACAATGCTAAGTTTGATCGGTGGCTTTTGGGTTGCGCGATCGATCTATTTGGCTGCTCAGTTAGGGGTAGCTGATTTGTTTGACGATCAGCCAAAAACAATTGCTCAACTTGCCGCCGCAACCAACACCAAGCCAGACGCGCTCTACCGACTTCTGCGTGCCTTGAGCAGTATCGGCATCTTTACCGAATCAGATCAATCTTTTGCCTTAACTCCCTTGGGTGCAACGCTGAAGAGTGATAGCCCTGGCTCGATGCGATATGCGGCGATGGCACAAATGGGAGATGACCATTCCTTGGGTTGGGGCAACGGATTGCACAGCCTGAAAACGGGTGAGATTGCGTTTGATGCCGCAGCCGGAATGTCAGTCTGGGACTACTATGCTCAATATCCTGAATTGGGGCGGGTATTCTCGCAATCAATGACCAGTATGGGAACTGCGATCGCCCAAGCAGTCGCCGCCAGTTATGACTTTTCTGGGTTTAATACAATTGTGGATGTAGGTGGAGCACAGGGGAGCTTAATTTCTACTATTGTGCGAGCCAATCCCCATCTCAAAGGCATTTTGTTTGACTTGCCGGAAATCATTGCCAACGTTCAGGTTGATCAGAATATTCGACCTGTTGCCGGAAACTTCTTTGAATCTGTACCGACGGGCGGTGATGCTTACATGATGCGCTGGATCATTCACGACTGGGATGATCAGAAGTCCTCAATCATTCTGAAAAATTGCCATCAAGCCATGCCTGATCATGGAAAGCTGTTGCTCATTGAAAGCATCCTACCCCCCGGAAATGAACCCTCTCCCGCAAAGTTCATTGATGTGATTATGCTGTTGATGACAGGTGGACGAGAGCGCACTGAGGCAGAGTACCGCTCGTTGTTGCGATCGAATGGGTTTGAACTGACGCGTGTGATTCCGACTCCTTCAATGCTGAGCATTATTGAGGCTGTCAAAATCTAGTAGCAGTTCAGTCTGCTTGTGTTTCCTGAGTTAGCTCGGCAATCTCATCAAAACAGAACTTGTGAACTAAGTCCGTTAACACAGTCGCTAATTGAGAGTCTGAAGTTTGTTGAATCAATTGCAAGATTCGGTCAGCATCGACAGCGAGGGAGGCTTGATGCAGTTCTGCAATCCAGTCGGGGGGCATTGTTGACAGCATTGTAGGCGTTAATGTTAGCCCAGATGATGTATCAATCGGAGGTTCGTG
>CBIHQL010000216.1:0-7074 GCA_966211855.1 uncultured bacterium | reverse complement strand
TGACAGTGCAATAAACCTCGGTACAGCAGATATTTTGATTGTTGACGACACCGCGAACAATCTACGGTTACTCTCCGAAATGTTAGGGCAGCAAGGCTATAGAGTTCGTAAAGCCATTAGCGGGCACATGGCGTTAACCGCAGTGCGAACCCTACCACCCGATCTCATCTTGCTCGACATCATGATGCCTGAGATGGATGGCTATCAGGTTTGCCAACACCTCAAATCAGAACCTAGTACTGCCGAAATTCCGGTCATCTTCTTAAGCGCACTCAACGAAGCCCTTGACAAAGTAAAAGCATTTCAGGTGGGGGCGGGTGACTACATCACTAAGCCCTTTCAGTTGGAGGAAGTGCTGATTCGGGTCAAAAATCAACTAACGTTGCGAGCGGCTGAGCGCCAAATTCGTCAATTAAATGCTGAGTTGGAAGCTCGTGTCCAAGAGCGGACTCATCAGTTAGAAGCAGCCAATACTCAACTGCTCAATCTGGCGCTCCACGATGCCTTAACCGGATTGCCGAATCGCGCCTTACTCATGAAGCGCCTAACCGAAGCTTTGCAACGCTCTAGCCAAGACCCTAGTTATCAATTTGCGGTTTTGTTTCTCGATTGCGATCGCTTCAAACTGGTGAATGACTCCTTGGGCCATCTGGCTGGAGATGAACTATTAATTGCAGTATCTCGAGTCATTGCCAGCACCTTAAACCCAGAAGATACTTTGGCTCGTTTGGGAGGCGATGAGTTTGCTATTCTGCTCACCCATTTGTCGAGCGATCGCGAAGCTACCACCGTTGCCCAAAATATTCTTGATGCACTCGCTCATCCATTTAAGCTGAGTTGTTGCGAAGTATTTACCAGCACCAGCATTGGGATTGCTCTCGGTCATGCTGGCTATACCCAACCCGAACACATTCTGAGAGATGCAGACACTGCCATGTATCGGGGCAAAAAGTCTGGTAAGCGTGGCTATCAACTCTTTAACACCACCATGCACACCGAGGCATTGCAGCGACTGCACCTCGAAACTGACTTGCGCCGAGCGATTCATCAACAAGAATTTGTCTTGCACTATCAGCCGATTGTTTCCTTGGCAACCCAGCGCATTCGAGGGTTTGAAGCACTGATTCGTTGGATTCACCCACAACGAGGTTACATTCCGCCCAATCAATTTATTAGCATCGCTGAAGAAACTGGGTTAATTTGCGAAATTGGTCAATGGGTTTTACGCGAAGCTTGCCGTCAACTGCGAGAGTGGCAACAGCAACTACCCAATGCTGATCTGCTCACTATGAGTGTTAACTTATCAGCCCGCCAACTGACTCAGACAGACCTGATCACTCAGATTGACGAGATTTTAAGTGATACCCAATTGGCTCCTCAAGCTCTCAAGCTAGAGATTACTGAAAGTGCCATTATGGAAAATGCTGAGTTAGCTATCACGCTCCTAGAGCAACTACAAAAGCGTCATATTCAGCTCAGCATCGATGATTTTGGCACTGGCTATTCATCCTTGAGCTATCTGCATCAACTCCCTGCACAAATGCTCAAGATTGATGGCTCTTTTGTGAGTCGAGTCGATATAGATGGCGAGAAGTTGGAGCTAGTGAGAACCATCGTCAGCTTAGCCTGGAATCTGGGAATGGAAGTTACTGCCGAAGGGGTTGAAACCTCGACGCAACTCGCCCAACTCCGAGCTTTGAAGTGTGAATTTGCTCAGGGCTATTTGTTCTCTAAACCTCTTCCTGCCGCAGAAATGCTAGCGTTACTCCAAAGTTCTGCACTATAGATCAACAGGCTTTTTGTCGTAGTGTATTCAACGGCAGCAAACCAATACTTGAATGACGAATTATCCCAACAGCTCCCCTTTAGATGCAAATTTGACTCAGGCAACTGGGGCCAAGGCAGGATCGCTCCCAGATGCAGTTCCTCCTTTGTCTTCGGGTACTGTCGATCTGGTTAAACTCAATGCGGCGTTGGAACGAGAAATTCAAGAGCGTTTGGCTGCTGAGGCTGCATTACGAGACAATGAAGCTCGTTTGCGGCGACAACAGGCCGGATTGTTAGAGCTTGCCAAAAGCCCTAGTATCTATTCGGGCCATCTCAGCGATGCGTTACAAGCCATTACTCAGTTAGCTAGCCAAACTTTAGCAGTTGAGCGTGCGAGTGTCTGGTTCTATAACCGCGATCGCTCTGGCATTTATTGTGCTGATCTTTATCAATTGACTCCTAACCAGCACAGCAACGGCACCGAGATTTTTGCAACCGATTTTCCGGCCTACTTCCAGGCGTTGGAAACCAACCGAGTCATTGCTGCCGACGATGCCCATCTTGACTCGCGCACCCAAGAGTTTGGTGAGTCTTATCTTCCGGCGCTAGGCATCACTTCTATGCTAGATGCCCCAGTTCATTTCCAGGGAGAGATTGTGGGTGTGATCTGCTTAGAACACGTTGGGGAGCCAAAACACTGGGGAGTTGAAGAACAAAATTTTGCGAGTTATCTAGCCTACATGACAGCCCTAGCCATGGAATCACGCGATCGCAAGCAGGCCGAAATTGCTTTGCGTGAGTCTGAGGCTCAACTGCGCAGGCAAACTGACCAACTCCGACAAACACTAGACGACCTTCACAAAACCCAAGCTCAGTTGGTACAAACTGAGAAAATGTCGAGCTTAGGGCAACTGGTAGCCGGGGTCGCTCACGAAATTAACAACCCGATCAACTTCATTCACGGCAACCTCAAGCCTGCCGGGGACTATGTCCAGGATTTATTAGACTTGCTGGCTCTCTACGAAGCCCACCTCCCTCAAACAGATGCCGTCATTCAAGCCCAGAGCGCTGCAATCGAACTTGATTTTATTCGTGATGATTTACCCAAATTGTTAGCTTCAATGCAGGTGGGCACTGAGCGAATTTTAGAAATTGTGCGATCGCTGCGCAACTTCTCTCGCCTCGACGAAGCCGAAATGAAAACCGTCGATCTGCATGCTGGCATTGATAGCACACTGGTTATTTTGGGGCACCGATTGAAAGCCTCTAGCGATCGCCCAGCTATCCAAGTGGTTAAAGAGTATGGCGACTTGCCGCTCGTTGAGTGCTATGCCGGACAGCTCAACCAAGTATTTATGAATATCTTAAGTAATGCTCTCGACGCTTTGGAGGAACTGCACGGGGCGCGTGCTAAAAACCATCGTCACCCACTCCAAGACAATTCACCTTCCACATTGCCTTTACCGAAAATCATCATTCGGACTCAGCTAACAGCCGATCAACAAATCCGTATTTGGATGATAGATAACGGCCCCGGCATGACAGAGGCAGTGCAAAAGCGCATCTTTGACCCCTTCTTCACCACTAAGGCGGTCGGTAGAGGTACTGGGATGGGAATGGCTATCAGCTATCAAATTGTGACAGAGAAACATCGAGGTCGCTTAAATTGTTGCTCGCATCCAGGCCGAGGTACCGAGTTTATGGTCGAAATTCCTCTAAAGCAACCTAGGCTGTGATTCGGATTACTGCCTTTTCAAGTATTGACCTGCAATATTTCTTAACTAGTTGAAACAATAATTATATTTGTTTTGAATTAACATCACTAAATGCAGAGTCGGGCAACCGGCTGGGTATAAGATGATGCTTATTTTTTCTGGGCTTCCGCGTTCAGCGAGTAGGCTCAGGCGTGGTGTGGGAAGAAGCAGGGTTGGGTTCCATGAAATCGAGCTACATTCAGTTGCACTACCGCCAATTTGCCTTTGCGGGTCTGCTCTCAAGCTGTTGGTTGTCTCTAGGAGCGATCGCAACTGCACAACAGACAATTACCATCCCAAACACAGCAACGGGCAATTTTCGCAATACACCGGGTGGTAATATTCAACCGGCTGTTACCTCCAATCCCGTGTCGTTAACAGCACAAGGTAGTAACCCAGGTCTAGAAGTCACAAAATCGGGCGATCGCGGAGCTGCAGAACCGGGGGACACCGTCAACTATCGAGTCTTAGTGAGAAACACAGGCAACGTCCCCATCACCAATTTAACGGTGCAAGATCGCCTGCCCTTGGGTCTAGAATTTGTCACGCGATCGCCTGCTGCTACGCTTACCACTAACGGCAGCGTCACCCCTGTAACTCTCACGCCCCCCACAGTGAGTAACCGCACTGTTACCTTCAGCTATCCCACCCTTGCTCCTCAACAGATCCTCACCTTGACCTATGCGGCACTGTTAACTCCTGATGCTGTGCGAGGAACGGGACGAAATGCGGCATCCGCTGCGGGGCAAACGCCGGGGCAAGCGATTACTAGCAACATTGCCAGCCATCTCTTACGCATCCGACCCGGTATTTTGTCAGACTGCGGCACGATTATTGGTCGAGTTTTTGTCGATAAAAATTTTGATGGCGAACAGCAGCGGGGAGAACCGGGCGTACCCAATGCTGTGGTGTTTATGGATGACGGCAACCGCATCACAACCGATGCCAACGGTCTGTTTTCGCTAGCCTATGCGATCGCTGGCAACCGGACAGGGGCTTTAGATTTAACAAGCTTACCGGGCTATACTCTGGCACCCAACCTCTACCGCATCGAAGCCAACAGCCAATCCCGTCTGGTTCGGCTTGCACCCGGTGGCCTCGCTCGAATGAACTTCGCAGTCACCCCCACCTTCGGGGAAAATCAACGCTAGCCCGCTCCAACGTTGATGGTTAGCTTTGAGAGCTTTATTTGTTGATTGACATCAGTCCTTGTTTGTAGACCTTAGAGGAGAAAGCGAGTCGTGCAGGCATCATCGATCATTCGACTGGTTTGGCCTAATCTTCACCCTGGTCACTGGCTAATTCCGGGCACGACCTTGATCACCCTGCTCGGCCTAACTCAACCAACCCTTGCCCAAACCCGCTTACCTACTAACACATCAATTGACTTTCAAACCAGCGGCCCTGCTCGCGGTGCCAATGTTGGTGACTGGTACACAACCTCTGCAAGTGCTAGCACCACGCGTTATCACAGCTTTCTAATCAACTTAACGGCAGCAGATATTGCCGCGGCTGGGGGCAGTGTCACAATTACTGTTTTAGATGCTGAAAGTGGCGGTGGACTCCCTGACGAGGTTGATGGCCTCGCTACCGTTCCTATCCCTGATAATCGCACTCCTGACCCAACCCGCTTTGAACTGCGTGACTCAGCTGGAAATTTAATTAACGGGCAGACGGTTCCCGCTGGTTCTCCTGATGGCACTTCAGTTGTTTTTACGGCAATTACAACCCCTGGTGTTTATGAAGTTCGCAGCATTACAGGTGCAGGGCCGATCTTCGGAGATAACACAACTGCCTTAAATAATGACGATAACGGTTTTAGTATTTCTGCTCCAGTAAGCGGTCTGCTATTGGGTCAACTGCGAGGTACATTTCAAAATAATGTTCAGGGGCCATTAAGCATCCCCTTTTATTTTTTGGTAGGGCCTGGAACAAACAACCTGTTTCTGCGTAACTTTGACCTCGATGAAGATGGGGATATTACATACACTAGCCCTACAACTTCTATACCCGGAACCGCCTCAGGTGGCACCCTCTGGAACGGGCCTAACCCTACTTTAAATTCGGGTGGGGATTCCATTACAGTCAATTCCCTTGCTGATGCGGGTCGCTGGACAATTACCCTCGGCAACTATGGCTTGAGGGGTAACGTGTTCATTCCAAACCAGTTGATTTTAGAAGCGAATGCGGGTACTCAACCAGGGAATGTGCTGCCGCTTTTAGATCCGGTGCCGACACGGGCAGGCAACTTTACGATTACACCTGATACAACCCGGTCAACGACAATTGGCACAACGGTTTGCCATCCGTTTAGTGTTACTAATAACTTTTTTACCACCGATATTATTAACCTGAGCTTAGCAGGTACAAACGCTAACTATACAGTGCAGTTGCGAGATGCGGCGGGCACCACTCCACTACCCGACACAGATAATGATGGCACTCCAGATACCGGAATTTTGGCGGCCCTAGGGGGTAGTGGCAACTTTACGCTTTGTGTGACTCCTAACCCTGGTGCCTCTGCCCCTGATGTCACTCAGATTAATGCGACCTCCTTTATGGATACTCGCGTTCGGCAGCAAGCAGGGACGCTTCCGGCAACGGTACAGTCTGTTACCAAAACTACGACGATCAATAGCCTGATTGGGGACTTGGTCTTTAATGATTTCAACGGGAATGGTGTCCCCGATGCTGGAGAACCGGGGATTCCGAATGTGCCGATCACGCTTTCAGGCACAGATATCAATGGCAATGCTGTCAGTCAAAATACAACAACAGACGCAAATGGCAACTATCAGTTTGTGGTGCTACCAGGAAGCTATACCGTCACAGTCACTCCACCTGCTGGCTTTAATGGAACGACCCCTAGCAGCCAATCTGTGACACTAACGGCTGGACAAACGCTTGAGAATGTTGACTTTGGGCTACAACAGGCTTTGGGAACTGTTGGTGATTTTGTTTTCAACGACCTAGATAATGATGGAATTCAAGATGCTGGAGAGCCAGGATTAAGCAACGTTTCGATTACCCTGGCGGGCACTGATATCAATGGCAATCCGGTAACCCTAACCACTACCACCAATGCCAACGGTAACTATCAGTTCACCAATGTACCAGCAGGGAACTACACGGTAACTGCAACTCCACCATCTGGTTTTACAGCCACCACAGGCAATCCTCAAACCATTACACTCAATCCAGGTCAGGTACTCGACACTGTAGATTTTGGTTTAAGCTCAGTTCCGGGTAGCGTGGGCGATCGCGTTTTTAATGACTTGGATGGTGATGGCATTCAAGACCCTGGAGAGGCAGGCTTAGGTGGAGTAACCGTGACGATCACGGGCACCGACGTGAATGGCAATCCAGTAACGTTCACCACGCAAACTAACGCTGACGGCACCTATCGCTTTAACAATATCCCTCCTGGCAATTACACAGTTACAGTCACTCCGCCACCCGGATTTAACAGTACCAATCTTGGCACCCAAACAATTACCTTAGCGCCGGGGCAAAGCATTGATACGGTTGACTTTGGCTTACGCTCACCTACGGG
>CBIHQL010000215.1:0-7078 GCA_966211855.1 uncultured bacterium | reverse complement strand
TTAAGAACAAGTGATGGTAAATCAGCAGTATGCGATGCTTGAGGCCGCTACAACTTAGGTAATATGCCAGTGCTCCTTAAGCTAATATACTAGCGACCTTTTCTTTTAAGTGATTCTTTGAAGGAGAGGGAGATAAGCGGATACTTTAGTCATGTGATGCTGGCTTATGAGTGTCAAAAATGAGGGGGATATATTCGCTGAGCAGATTGCTCTAGTCCATGAGCGAGCTAATACGCTGTATCAAAGTGCCAAAGATTTTCCGGCACGGCAGCCCCAGTTGTTACTCGAATGCTTAGAAAACTTGCAGGTAGCGCTAGAAGAACTGCACGTTGCCGAAGCAGAACTGCAATGCCAAAATGAGCAACTGGCGATCGCTCATCAAGACCTGCAAGCCGAGCGTCGTCGTTATCAAGAGCTGTTTGAGTTTGCGCCCGATGCTTATTTAATTACTGATCTTCAAGGTACTGTGCAAGAAGCCAATCAAGCTGCTGGAGAGTTGTTTCAAATCAACCCAACTCATTTGATTGGTAAGCCTTTAGTCAGTTTTGTGCAACAGGAGCAGCGGCGACCTTTTCGCAATACGCTCAATCAACTACCCACAGTTCACCGAGTGCAAGAGTGGGAGTTGAGTTTATCGGGTCGCAACCAAACAAATTTTGAGGCGGCTGTGACCGTCAAAACCGCTCGCGATGAACTTGGAGACGCGATCGCCCTGCGCTGGCTCATTCGTGATATCACGGCTCGCAAACGCGCAGAAGAACAGATGCGTCAACTGCAACTACAAAACTTACAACTGATTGAGGCCGATCGCCTAAAAACTCAGTTCATGGCTACCATGTCCCATGAGTTGCGCACACCGATGAATGCAATCTTGGGCTTTTCTGACCTCTTGCTGCGGCGATTTCATAATCAATATGATGCGCAGCAAATCAATATGATTGAGCGCATTTTTAGTAATGGCAGACATCTGCTGAGCTTGATTGAAGAGATTTTAGATTTTTCAAAACTCAAAGCCCATCGCCTCGATCTCCGACTAGAAGCATTCGATCTGGCAGAGCTGGCAACCTGCGTCATGGAAGAGCTGGTATCTTTGGCAGAGCAGAAAAACCTAGAGTTGCACCTAGAGCTAGTTGAGCCGAGCGTATTGGTAGTCAACGATCGCTTGCGGTTACGCCAAATTTTGATCAATCTGCTTTCTAATGCCATCAAGTTTACTGAGCAAGGCAGCGTGTGCTTAGAAATTAGCTTAGTTGCTGAAGATCAGGTTGCAATCATCGTCCAAGATACGGGGATTGGAATTGAACCAACCGAACAGGCAAATATCTTCAAAGAGTTTCGCCAGCTCAATCAAACCATGACGCGACGGCACAACGGCACTGGGCTAGGGCTATCGATTACCGATGCTTTGGTACATTTGATGCAAGGTAGCATTGTTGTAGACAGCAGAGTTGGAGTCGGCTCGACTTTTAGAGTCAATTTACCTCGGTGGGTAGTCGCCCCGTGAGCTTGTTTTGCTCTAAAAGAAGAGTATCTAGAGAGATTGCCAAACTCTCACCAAGCCAAAATCATGGAGTTGGCGACTCCCTGCCCTTGAGAAATATCAATGCCTAAGTGCAACATCGTCGTCATTGGGGCTTCTGCGGGGGGTGTAGAAGCAGTTACCCACCTTATTAAGCAATTGCCTGCTGACTTACCGGCTGCTCTATTTGTGGTGTTACATATTTCGGCTAACAGCAAGAGCGTTTTACCTACTATTTTGCAGCGTGCAGGCTCTTTTCCAGCAGTTCACGCTAAAGACAGTGACCCTATTGAATTGCATAAGATTTATGTGGCACCGCCCAATAATCATCTCTTGCTGCAAGTTGGTGAGGTAATGCTCAGCCAAGGCCCCCGTGAAAACGGTTTTCGACCTGCCATTGACGTGTTGTTTCGCTCAGCCGCAAACGCTTATCGTGAGCGAGTCATTGGGGTTGTTTTGTCGGGGATGCTAGATGATGGCACTGCGGGTCTCATATCAGTTAAAGCCAAGGGTGGAATCGCGATCGCTCAAGACCCTAATGAAGCCGTGTTCAGCAGTATGCCGCGCAGTGCGATCGAGAATGGCGCTGTTGATTATGTTTTAACCATCGCTGAAATTGCCAGTTTCTTAACCACTAAGGTTTATGAAGTAGTTGCCGAGGATGCCACCATGCCGAGCAAGCCTGATCAAGAAGCCGTGATTGTTGCTGAAAGTAAAGCGTCTCTAGAGCGAGGAGAACAGCCCAACAACCCCTCAACTCTCACCTGTCCTGATTGTGGAGGTGTGCTCTGGGAGCTGCGCGAGCGCAATTTGATTCGGTTTCGGTGCCACGTGGGTCATGCTTATTCGCTGGACAGCCTCCTCGAAGAACAAGCCCAGGATGTGGAGCGGGCTTTGTGGTCTGCGGTGCGGGCGCTAGAAGAAAAAGCCGCGTTAGCTCGACGCATGGCAGTCCAGGCGCGTGAACAAAACCGCCTAACATCAGAAGCTCAGTTTCAGCAACGGGCTCAAGAGATCGAACAAAACTCACAGCTTTTGCGCCAAATAGTCGTACAGCAGCACGACTTAAAGAAGTACGCTACCAATACTGAAAATGGCAACAGTGATGGCAGTTCTGACGGCGACCCTTAGAGGATGTTTGAAAAGTCGCATCACTACCCGAACCGCCCCCCTAGCCCCCCAATTCTGAGGGGGACTAAGAAGAAATTCGGTTCGGAAGTCCCCCAAAATTGGCAGGGCTAATTTATTGTCGTCATAGATAATTTAGGCTGGCACTAACTCTGCCTGGAACCCCTATGAGCGTCAGCCTGATCGAGCATCTCAAAACGGTTGAAGATTTTCGCAGTGCCCGAGGCAGACGTTACCCCCTGTGGGTGGTGCTGTTGCTGATTATCCTCGGCATCATGAGCCAATGCCAAGGCTACCTCGCACTCGAAACATTTGCCAGTCGGCACAAAGATGCGTTGATTCAAGCCTTGGGACTGCCTATCAATCGCTTACCTTCTGACTCAACGTTTCGCCTGATTGTGCAACGGCTCGACTATGAGGTGCTGCTGACGGTGTTCAATCAATGGGCACAGCAGTACATTGCGGTTGAAGTGGGAAGTGGGTGGTCAATCGATGGCAAAAGTATTGCAGGCACGTTGGTCGACCACAAAGGCAGCGCTCAAAACTTTGTGTCTCTGGTGTCGTTGTATTGTCAGCAGCAAGGCTGTGTTCTACAGATGAGTGCGTTTGAGAACGGACACGAAAGCGAATTAGTCGTCGTGCAAGAGTTATTGAGTGCGCTGCATTTGCAGACTGGGGTGATCACCCTCGACGCCCTCCATGCTCAAAAAAAACCATCACAGCGGTCTTGAGCAGTGGCAATGACTTTCTCATTGCGCTGAAAGCCAACCAGAAGACCCTGTTTCAACGTCTATTACTCATGCGACTTGAGGAGCAACCCGACAGTACCTGGCAGGCCGAAGAATGCACTCGCGACCGCTCGATTCGCCGAGTAGTGCGGGTGTATGATTGCGCTGCTGGGTTGGGTGCGGAGTGGGCAGGGGTCAGGCGAGCGATTTGCTTAGATCAAGTCGGGACTCGCAACGCTCAACCCTATCATCAGCGCCGATGGTTTATCAGTTCGCTCATCACCAATGCGGCTGGGTTTGCTCAACGCATTCGAGCGCACTGGGGCATCGAGAATCCATTGCATTGGGTCAAAGATGTGGTGTTTGGCGAAGACCAAGCCCCATTTCATCATCCCAATGCCGCGATTAATTGGGCCATTGCTCGGACGGTTGTGATCAATTTGTTGCGGCAACAAGGATGGTGGTCGATGACGCAGGCATTACAGGAGATTGCCCATGACATTCCTCGCCTTTTACATCTGTCACAATAAATTAGCCCTGCCAAAATTGGGGGATTTAGGGGGCGATGCAGGGTCTTATTGACGCTTTTTAAACACCCTCTTAGATCAACTCTATTTGTTTAAGGCCCGTGAACCAGGCTGTAGACTTAATATTGCTACTTGATCAAATTCCTGCCATGTTAATGCAACGGGAGAGGCAGGAAAGGACTGACCTATAATGACTGAAAGCGTAAATCCAGAATTTGAGTCGCTGCTCAACCATATTAAGCGGAGCCGAGGCTTTGACTTTACCGGATATAAGCGCACTAGCCTGATGCGCCGAGTCAATAAACGGATGCAGACAGTCGGCATTCAGGACTATAGTCATTATCTTGACTACTTAGAAGTGCTTGCTGAAGAATTTTAGTTCTTATTCAACACACTTCTGATCAATGTAACGGCATTTTTTCGCGATCGCTCCAACTGGGACTATATTGCGAGCGATGTGATCCCGCAAATCTTGGCCTCTAAACAACCTGATGAACCCATTCGCGTTTGGAGTGCTGGCTGTGCATCAGGGCAAGAAGCTTACACGCTGGCGATCTTGTTAGCCAAAGCCTTGGGTTTAGAGCAGTTTCGCAGCCGAGTCAAAATCTACGCCACCGATGTTGATGAAGAGGCGCTCCATCAGGCGCGGCAAGCTATCTATAGTGAGCAAGAGATCGAAGAGGTGCTGCCAGAAGAACGAGTGCTATTTTTTGAGCAGTCAGAAAACGGGTTTACGTTACGCAAAGACTTACGTCGATCGGTGATTTTTGGTCGTCATGATTTAATTCAAGATGCTCCCATTTCTCGAATTGATTTATTGGTGTGTCGCAACACCTTAATGTATTTCAATGCCGAGACTCAGGCCAGAATCTTAGCACGGTTCCACTTTGCCCTACGAGACAATGGATTCCTGTTTTTAGGAAAGGCAGAGATGTTGTTAACTCATGCTCATACCTTTACTCCTGTTGAACTAAAACGGCGAATCTTTATCAAAGTGCCTAAGCTAGATTTCCGTGAGCGCTTGTTTATCATGGCTCAGACCGATAACGAAGATTGGGCTAATCCTCTCTCTAGCTATGTGCGGTTGCGTGAAGCTGCTTTTGATAGTGGCCCTCCAGCGCGCCTTGTTGTTGATACCGAAGGTTCTTTGGTGTTTGTCAATGAGTGTGCTCGGCTGCTATTTAACATCACCCCCAAGGATGTCGGTCGGCCCCTGCAAGATCTCGAAGTTTCTTATCGACCTGTAGAGCTACGGTCTTGCATTGATCAAGCTTATAGCGATCGCCATCCCGTGACTGTACGCGATGTTGATTGGCAAACTCCTCAAGGTGAAACGGTGTGTTTAGAGGTGCAAGTTGTGACCCTCAGCGACCCCAGCGGTAGTCGCCTGGGCACGAGTATCACCTTTATTGATGTCACTCGCTCTAAGCGCTTGCAAGAAGAACTAGAGCACGCCAATCAAGAGCTAGAAATGGCCTACGAAGAGCTTCAGTCTACCAATGAAGAACTCGAAACTACCAACGAAGAACTGCAATCGAGCAACGAAGAACTCGAAACTACCAACGAAGAGTTGCAATCTACCAATGAAGAATTGGAGACGATGAATGAAGAGTTGCAATCTACCAATGAAGAACTTCAAACCGTAAATGATGAACTTCAGCGCCGCAGTGAAGAACTCAATCAAACCAATGCCTTTTTAGAGTCCATTTTGACGAGCTTAAGAGGTGGGGTTGTGGTGGTCGATCGCGATCTCTACATCCGAGTGTGGAATCACCGCGCCGAAGATTTTTGGGGATTGCGTACCGAAGAAGCATTGGGTCAAAACTTCTTAAACTTAGATATTGGCCTCCCGGTAGAGCAGTTGCGTCAACCGATGCGTAATTGTCTAATCGGAGAGTCTGCCCAAACTTGTAAAGTGGCTTTGATTGCTGTTAACCGTCGAGGTCGCCAGTTTGAATGTCAGGTCAGTTGTGCTCCACTACTGGGAAGCCAAGGCCAAATTCAAGGTGTCATCTTGCTAATGGAAGAAAGAGATTCTTAAAACCTAATAGTGGCGATGAAGTAGTCAAAAAATAATATTTTTTTTCTGCTGAAATCGGCTTATGTCTTAGTTCGTAGAACAAGGTCTTCCATAGGTGGGAGGCTAAATTCGGGCAGTTTTCCTATGGTTAAAAAAACAGGACATTCAATTGCCGTTTTGAAATCTAGGAATTTTTAATATGAATAAAGATGCAATGCCTCATGCTGATCAAGAGGGTATCAAGCAACCGATGACCCCTGAGGATGTCAATCCTGAGCAGAAACGGCAACAAAAAGAAGAGTTAGATCGAGCCGGAAAAGGCAATTTAACTGCAAATCCTGGCGATCGCATTGATGATTCTAAATCGCTAGAAGAAAAAGCCCAGCAAGTTGCAGTAGATGCTCCAGACATCACGGGAGACCACATCACTGTACCTACCTATTTTGTAGTGGATGAACCCAATGGTGAGCAAAAAGCCCTTCACCATGTCAAAGATGCCGAAGAGATTTCGGACGTGATTCGCCAAGCGCGGGTTGACGAAAATGGTAATCGGACCTGGCGGTAGGATTCCCTTCGTTGGTGACTTAATGGCATGGCAGATCGCGATCGCCCAGACCGTTGCTCATCAAGCAGTTAAGCGAGGACAACATAGTCATGGTTCAGCAACAGAAACAACCGCCTCAGCATCAGAACCAGCAGCCCGGTCGTGAGTCGGAAATGAATCCCCGTCCCCAATTTGAAGATGCTCAATATCGGGGTAGCGGCAAATTGAGCGGCAAGGTGGCTCTGATCACGGGGGGAGATAGCGGTATCGGTCGAGCTGTCGCGATCGCCTATGCCAAAGAGGGTGCAGATGTCGCGATCGCTTACCTCAACGAAAAAGAAGACGCCGAGGAAACTAAGCGTCACGTTGAGCAAGAAGGTCGTCGTTGTATTGCGATCGCTGGCGACATTGGAGACGAGCAATTTTGCCAACAGGCCGTGCAACAAACGGTCAGTCAGTTAGGCAAGCTCGACATTTTGGTCAACAACGCTGCTGAGCAACACCCTCAGCAAAGCATCGAAGATATCAGTGCCGAACAGCTAGAACGCACCTTCCGTACCAATATCTTCTCGATGTTTTATTTGACCAAAGCAGCTCTCCCTCATCTGCACG
>CBIHQL010000214.1:0-7091 GCA_966211855.1 uncultured bacterium | reverse complement strand
CTATTTAATCACTTGCATCTATAGAGTGTGACGCTCCCTTTTTATGATAGAGATTGACCCACCCACAAAATTTGAGAGAAGTTAGGCGATCGCTGTTCGCAGTTTGTGATCAAGCTCAGCGATCCGTTCAGGAGCCAATCACCTGTCGCTTCAAAAGCCAGCTCAAGCCAGACAATTTGCTCACTTAGAACGTATTTTGCAGTTTCACGGTCATCATTGCCTCTATCGGAGTTCTGATTAGGAACTTAAAGATGAGATTGCTCAAACAAATTTGCAGAAATTGCGAAACTAGGCGATATTGTCTATCTTTATTACGACATTTTTCGGCATGAAGCTGACGACTAGGGGGCACTATAGCGTTAAAGCCTTATTAGATTTAAGCCTGCAACCAAATTATGGGCCAACCTCGGTAAAGGCGATCGCTCATCGACAAGATCTCCCGGCCCCTTACTTAGAAAAACTGCTGATTGAAATGCGGCGTGCAGGTTTGGTGAACTCGCTCCGGGGATCTCAAGGAGGCTATCAACTCGCGCGATCGCCTGCTGAAATCTCGCTAGGGCAGATCTTAGAAGCGGTTGGAGAAACCATTGAGCCGCTGCCTCGCCACACCCCCCATACTGAGCAAGTCGAGGATTGGGTAACGTTTACGGTGTGGAACCGCTTGCACCAAAAGCTTAAAGAAGCACTCTACAGTATTTCCTTAGAAGACCTTTATTATGATGCGCGCAGTTGGCAAGCGGCTCAAGGCGAATCTACCAGTTTCGTGATTTAGAGCGTGGCGGGGCTACCATTCATCGGGGCAACACCATTTGCAGGCATACCCGCACCCACAGGCATACCAGGCACGGTAGGTACAGCCGCATTCACCTGCCCGTTCGGTTGCCCATTGGGTTGATTGTTGTAAGAGCATTTCACCGTGATTTTCAAGCTGCTTTGAGCTTTGCCATTAGCGACATAAGGCACACCTGCATCTGCACTAAAGTTAATCCCAAACTCTAGGGTCACTTCATCGACATTTGCCGCGCCAAAATTCTTGAAAGCAGCCAATGAATAACCTGCATACGCCCGGATCGTCTTCTGCATGATCTGCATAGACTGAGCTGGGGTTGGCATTTTAGGAGCCATTGACTTAACGCCATCAAGGATACCTTTCTGCCGATTGACTTGCTTTTCTTCAGACTCCTCTGAAGGGGTGGACGTAGGAGTCGGTAAGGTTCCTTCTTGAGCCTCGACATAAAAAATAGTGCCGTCATCGAGCTGCATAGGCACAACTTGGATTCCAGACATAGATTGAGATTCCTTTGATTCAGTAGATGCACCTTGATTGTGCCCAAATGAGCCAGCTAAACTCCGAGGGCAACCAAGGGGATGGTCGGAGTAAATGAAGCCGTGACTGCAATTGAGCCTGCAATTATTTTAGTCAGCGCTGCCAGCCTAGATTATTTATTGGGTGACCCTTGGGGCTGGCCCCATCCAGTCAGAGTGATGGGGTGGGCGATCGCTCGTTATCAGGCCATTGCTCTCAAGTTCCTCCAATCACCTCTCAGCTTACGATTGGCTGGGGTGATTTTAGGCGTGGGCTTGATTGTTGGCAGCGGCTTGATTGGTTGGGGCATTGCTGCGATCGCGACTCAGATTAATCTGTGGTTTGGGTTAGCTGTCCAAAGCATTTTGTTAGCTACTTGTTTTGCCGGACGGAGTTTGCGAGATGCAGCGGCAGATGTGTTGGCACCTTTAACCACCGGAGATTTAGCCACCGCTCGCACCCGCCTAAGCTATTACGTGGGGCGAGATACCGAAAATTTGTCAGAGCCAGAAGTCTTGCGGGCTGTGCTGGAGACGGTGACCGAGAATGCCACCGATGGGGTGATGGCTCCGTTGTTTTATGCCTTGCTGGGGGCAACTCTAACTGGAGTGGGCAGTGTGGCGATCGCCCTCGCTTACAAAGCAGCCAGCACCTTAGATTCAATGGTCGGGTATCGTGAACCGCCTTATACCGATTTGGGTTGGTTTAGTGCACGTTTTGAAGATGTTGCCACTTGGCTTCCTTGCCGCTTGACGGTGCTGACGTTAGCGTTAATTTCTGGAAAACCGCGCTCGGTGATTAACCTTTGCCGCCGAGATGCGATCGCTGACTCTAGCCCCAACTCTGGCTGGAGTGAATGTGCTTATGCGGCGGCTTTGGGCGTGCAGATGGGGGGGACGAATTCTTATCGAGGCGTGGTAAAGCAGAAACCTTTATTAGGTGACCCGGTTCATCCGATTACAAGCGATCGCATTCGGCAAGCGCTGCGCCTGACTCGCTATTGTTTTTTGTTGTGGCTTAGTTGCGGTCTAGGACTGTTGTTCTTGCTAGCTCAATCAGTTTCTTCTGGTCGATAATTGCCCTAGACTTTGGCTAAACCGTTCCTAACCTCATCTTTAATATATGTCTCCTCAAGTTATAGAAATTCTCTCTGCAGAAGAGCTACGTCGCACCCTAACCCGTTTAGCATCCCAAATTGCTGAGAAAGCCGATGACTTATCTGAGGTTGTCTTATTGGGAATTCGTACCCGTGGGGTGCCGTTAGCGCAGGCACTCGCCCGCCAAATTGAGATGCTAGAACAAGTGCAAGTTCCCGTTGGGGCTTTGGATATTACTTTCTATCGTGACGACTTAGACCAAATTGGAGTGCGCACTCCAGACAAAACGGATATTGACTGTGATTTGGCAGGCAAAACCGTCATTCTGGTCGATGATGTGATTTACAAAGGCCGCACCATTCGAGCAGCTTTGAATGCGGTAAATGATTACGGTCGCCCTGCCGAAATTTGGTTAGCTGTCCTCGTCGATCGCGGGCATCGAGAGTTGCCGATTCACCCCGACTTTACAGGCAAAAAACTGCCCACTGCGAAAGAAGAAAAAGTGAAAGTCTATCTACAAGACATGGATGGACGCGATGGTGTGGAGTTGATTAAACGCTGAGCCACCGTCCGCCTAAAGTATCCTTAAAGAATATAGACTCGCAGAATCTCAGGCTTAACCTTCGCAGTGAACTCACCTTCTAGCCTCGCTACCGAAACTCAAACTCGCAAAGCAGATCACATTCGTATCTGTCTGCAAGACAACGTGCAATGCCAGCAAGTCACTAACGGCTTTGAGCGCTATCGGTTTACCCATTGCTGTTTGCCAGAATTGGATCGCAGCGATATTGACTTGACTACTCCCTTCTTGGGCAAATCGTTGCACGCACCCCTGTTGATTTCTTCAATGACAGGCGGCACCGAACTGGCTCAGACGATTAACTATCGCTTAGCTGCGGTAGCACAACACTATCGGCTGGCGATGGGAGTCGGCTCTCAACGGGTGGCGATCGAAAACCCCGAAGTGGCGGCAACTTTCAATGTGCGATCGCTAGCACCCGATGCCTTGCTGTTTGCCAATCTTGGGGCAGTACAACTCAATTACAGCTATGGCTTAGAGCAATGTTTACGAGTCGTCCATTGGCTAGAAGCGGATGCCTTGATTTTGCACCTCAACCCGCTGCAAGAATGCGTGCAAACCAAAGGTGACACGAATTTCCGAGGGTTGTTAGAAAAAATCGCCGACCTCTGCCAACAACTCCCTGTACCCGTCATTGCCAAGGAAGTCGGGAATGGTATCTCCGCAGATATGGCGCAGAAACTGATCGAAGCCGGAGTTGCCGCGATCGATGTTGCTGGGGCAGGGGGCACCTCTTGGGCAAAAGTTGAAAGTGAACGGGCTATAGATGCCAAACAACGTCGTTTAGGAGCTACATTTGCCGACTGGGGTATCCCGACAGCCGAGTGTATCACCACGATTCGAGCGATCGCGCCAACCATCCCACTCATTGCGTCGGGTGGGTTACGCAACGGGTTAGAAGCTGCCAAAGCGATCGCCCTCGGAGCCGATTTAGCGGGGTTCGCTCAACCTTTTTTACAAGCAGCGTGTGAATCTGAAGCTGCCCTACATGAATTGGTAGAAGTTCTGCTGGCGGAAATGGCAACAGTACTCTTCTGCACGGGTAATGCTACCTTCGCTCACTTGCGAGAGTCGGGCGCGCTTCAACGACTGGCTTAGCTGTGGCAGCTCTAGAAACGATTATGGGAACGTTGAGGGGGCAGCAGCGATCCACCAAACTTAGCCGTTAGCATAAATGTATCGCTCACCGCTCTCCGGAATGTGGCGTCGGTAAGCAGTGTTTATCTTTGAATTTGTACTTCTAGTAGTTAGTTAGCGATCGCTCACCTATTCTTCCATCACTCCTACTGCAAACGGATTCTCTTCATGCGCGACTTTTTGAAATACACCCTCGCCAGCTTAACGGGTCTTGTTCTGTTTTGTAGTTTAGGTGTGGGCGGGCTGCTGTTTTTGATCATTTCGGCAGCCGCGACAGACTCTGGCCCCCAGGTGAAAGACAAATCGGTGCTGACATTAGACTTGTCAACCAGCATTACCGATAGCAAACCAGCATCTACGACAGGTCAAGCGATCGGCGATATTCTCTCCAGTAGCGGTGACAGCAGCATCTCTCTGCAAACTGTTCTCAAAGCGATCGATGGTGCAGCTAAAGACGAGCGAATTGTGGGGCTATATCTCTACGGCAACTTAGATGCCTCTAGTTCTGGCTCTGGCTTGGCAACGATGAGAGAAGTTCGCGAAGCTCTTACTCGCTTTCGGGCTGCTGGCAAACAAATCATCGCCTACGACACCACCTGGGAAGAGCGAGACTATTATTTAGGGTCGATCGCCAACACAATCGTTCTGAACCCGATCGGCAGCGTCACGATGAACGGCTTTAGCTCCGAACCAACGTTCTTTTCGGGGGCGTTGCAAAAGTATGGGGTTGAGGTACAAGTCACACGAGTTGGCAAATACAAAGCTGCTGTTGAACCCTTCTTACTCAACAAACAAAGCCCAGCCAGCCGTGAACAAACTGAGAAACTCTTGGGTGATTTATGGCAAGAGTTTAAGACCACGGTCGGCAAAGACCGCAAACTCAACCCTCAACAAATTCAGGCGATCGCCGACGGTCAAGGAGTTTTACTAGCAGACGAGGCTCTCAAAAATCGGCTTGTTGATAAAGTCGCCTATTTTGATGAGGTTGTCACCGATCTGAAGAAGCTGACCGAGAGTAAAGCAGACGACAAAACCTTCAAGCAGATCAGTTTACCCGCCTATGCCCGCGTGGTGGAACATGACAAGACTACTCACTCCAGCAACAAAGTCGCGGTTGTCTATGCGGAAGGTGACATTGTCGATGGAGCCGGTAGCCCTCGTGAAGTGGGGGGCGATCGCTTGGCTCGTCAATTGCGCGAACTACGCCTCAATGACAACGTCAAAGCGGTTGTCTTACGGGTCAACAGTCCGGGAGGTAGCGTCACAGCCTCAGAAGTAATCCAGCGAGAAGTGGTACTGCTCAAAAAAGTCAAACCGATCGTGGTTTCGATGGGAGATATGGCTGCTTCGGGTGGCTATTGGATCTCCACCTACGCCGATCACATCTATGCAGAGCCCAACACTATTACTGGCTCAATTGGGGTATTTGGTCTGCTACCGAATGTGCAAAAGCTTGCCAACAGCCAAGGCATCACTTGGGATGTCGTCAAAACTGCTCGGTTCGCCGATAGTGAAACGATCACCCGCCCCAAGAGTGCTGCCGAATTAGCAATGCACCAGCGGGCTGTAGACAGCATCTACGATCGCTTTCTCGATAAAGTAGCCGAGTCTCGCAAACTACCGAAGCCGAAGGTGGCAACGTTAGCTCAAGGCCGAGTCTGGTCGGGCAGTACCGCCAAACAACTCGGTCTAGTCGATGATATTGGTGGCTTAAGCTCAGCCATTCAAGATGCTGCCAAACGCGCCAAATTAGGGAATGACTGGGAGCTGGAAGAGTATCCCAAAATTCAGACTTTTGAAGAACAACTGCTCAAAGCATTCTTAGGTGATTCCACAGCAAAAGCCAAAACTCCAACAGATCCCCTCACTGCAGAGTTTCTCAAGTTTCAGAAAGATCTAGGTGCGCTCCGTTCTTTGAATGACCCCCTCGGCATCTATGTGCGTCTACCTGTCAACTTTCGCATTGATTAATCGACGCTTCTAGCTCTACCAGTCACCCGATAGAGCATCATCTCCCTCAGCAGTGGCACGGCGATCGCGGGGTCTAGTCGCTGTGTCGCTGGGGTTACCGCTGGTCATACTCCAAAGCAGTTGAGCGATCGCAGTTCCTAAGACACCGATCGCCACACTAAAGGCCAATACAATCCCAAAGGGAACTTGAATGGACTGAAAAAACAAAAACTTTAAGGAGACAGGCGCGAAGTTTTGCACCGAAATAATGGCGATCGCGAGCAGCCAAGTAGTGACAATCAGAGAAGCAATCAGGTTAATCATGATGGATGGCTAAGTAGGTCCTTTCTCATTATGGTGATGACTGGCGATCGCCCCTTTCTTCGGTGTGTCGTTAAACCTTAAGTGGCTGAATTTGCTCAATCATCCGTTCCATCTGTTGAGCGATTTGGGCTTCTTGTTGAGGGGAGCGAGTTTCCATATAAACGCGCATCAACGGCTCGGTACCAGAGGGACGGAGCAGCACCCAGCTACCATCTTCGAGATACAACTTAATGCCATCTTTGCGGCCAATCTCTTTGACCCGAATTCCAGCAATCTCGCTGGGAGGTTTTTGGGTGAACTCGTCTAACAGCGCGGCTTTATGAGCGTTACTAAGATGGAGATCGAGACGGTGGTTGTACAATGGCCCCCCAGCTTCGGCAATGACTTCGGCAACTAATTGGCTGAGCGGCTTGCCCGCATATGCGATCGCTTCTGCCACTAACATATTTGCCAAAATTCCATCTTTCTCAGGGATATGTCCCAAAATACTCAGACCGCCTGATTCCTCACCACCAATGAGTACTGCCGTTTCACGCATCTTTGCGCCCACATGCTTGAAGCCAACGGCGGTTTCATAGATGGGTAAGTTATATTTGGCTGCAAAGTTATCTAATAGATGGGTGGTCGCCACGGTACGCACGATCGCACCTGTTTTACCTTTGTGAGTCACCAAGTGGCGAGCTAGCAGCAGCAACAC
>CBIHQL010000213.1:0-7094 GCA_966211855.1 uncultured bacterium | reverse complement strand
GCTCAGAGCACTGACGAGTGCCATTAACCCAGCACTATCGAGAGATTCTACCTGGCTCATATCAATGAGAAACGAGGTATGACGGCTGATCCTAATAGCATCGGTGAGTTGTTGCTGGAGTTCATCAGCGATCGCCGCATTCAGATGACCAGAAACTGGTAGGACTTCAAACTGAGGACGAGAAGGGGCATATTGCATAGGTTCCACCCTGTCATCGAGTTAGGGAGTTTGCATCTGACCTCATCACCATAAACGCTTCAGCTTGTTACTAGGTAGCCAAAAAGCGTAGATTCACTGAAACTTTATCTTTTTAGCCTCAGAAGTTTAAAGTTACTTCGCAATTAACACTTAGAAATTGGCAACCGAGGCAATCAAACCGTAAAACTCAGAAGCAAGGAGATCAGGACTAGTAGCCCACCGATCATGTAAAAGCGGCCCACAATGAGAGTTTCCGTCCAACCGGATAGCTCTAAATGGTGGTGTAGAGGTGCCATCTTCAATAGCCGTTTGCCAATGCCATTGGGGCCTTTGGTGGCTTTGTAGTAGCTGACCTGAGCAATGACCGAAAGCGTCTCGATTAAGAAGATGCCGCCAATGATCAACAGCGCCCACAACGTGTTGCTAATCAGGGCGATCGCCGCTAAAGCACCCCCCAAAGCCAGAGATCCGGTGTCTCCCATAAAGACTTTAGCTGGGTTGCGGTTGTGCATCAAAAAGCCCAGACAGCCTCCGCTGAGACACGCGCAGAAGAGCATTAACTCTGGATGATTGGGAGCTACGAGTGCCCCTAAACCCAACAAGGCGATCGCCCCAGTGCCTCCAGCTAAGCCATCCAAACCATCAGTGAGGTTCGTGGCATTGCTTTCTGCTACCAACACAAACCACGCCAAGGGCCAAAACAACAATCCCAGTGGTAACGCCCATTTGAAAGGTAGGGCAATTGTTGTTAGTGTCGCTGGAGCGTGTAAAGCCAGCCATAAACAAAAGAGGCCTCCAAAGCCAACTTGGAGCGCCAATTTCATGCGAGGTGAGATGCCTTTGTTAGATTTCCGGCGGAGAATTTGCCAATCATCCAACCAACCAATAAACCCATAACCTAGCGTCAAAGCCGAAACCGCTACCACCTCTGGGTTAAACGCAGACCAAAGTAGGGCGATCGCGATCGCGGTAGGTACAAAGAAAATCCCGCCCATGGTCGGGGTACCCGCTTTTTTGAGGTGCGCTTGTGGCCCATCTTCACGGATAACTTGGCCTGTCTTCAGCGCTTGTAACAACGGCACAACCCAATAGCCAAGGGCACCAGTTGCTAAACCAGATGCCCACAGCGGCAAAGTTAGGGAATTTGCTTGCCAAAGCGAGCGGCCCGCCAGCGAATCGAGCAGGATAGCCGCTACACTCAAGCTAGTCCACAAACCAAGCAACAGAGTAGTTCCGCTGATTTTCCTTAGGGGTCGGTCAGAGAATAATTTTGCGTCCACTGGATTTGCATCTCACTCCACACCACACATGCCAAAGACTTCGCAGTTGTCTTTGGAAATTCAGGACAAAACCAACCCAAATGAGGGTTGCCAAACGAAGTTTATTCGTCTAGATCCAACAAGTCTTCATCATCGTCATCGATGTCGTAGCTACCGTCATCGACAGCCATGAGTTCCGCAATTTCTTCTTCATTGTCGGAATAGTCGAAATCATGAGCCTCACGAGCTAACAGTCGCCCTGTTGCTTCCAACCAGTCCAGAATTGAAGATTCTTGCTGGAGCGGAATAATGGGTGCGCGTGCGCTCCGAGGTTGTTCACGCAGAGAAGGATTGTACATGCTAAGTTCAGCCTAGGTATCTGACTTTATTCTGACGAACGAAGATGCCCAGAGTCTACCACCGAGTGATGAGTTTGGGAACAAAATTTTTAGCTGAAATTTTAGTGGAAGTCAAGAAAATGCCTTGAATATTTGTAAATCTACCGAAATGTAGAGCAAGTTTTCGTAACGATCCCTTAGGGATCAAGTTGTTGCTAGGAGGCGAGGCACCATGCTCGGAAAATCCGATTTACTAGAGGCGATCGCAGGCAAAAACCGGGGTTTGTTAGCAACTGAGATCGATCGACAAGCCATCTTAGCAGCGATCGCCCGCTTAGAAGACCGTAATCCTACGCCTCGCCCTACCGAAGCGTTAGATCTCCTGGACGGCAACTGGCGCTTACTTTACACGACCAGCCGCGGTTTGTTAAATCTCGATCAAATTCCTTTCGCTCAGCTAGGGCAAATTTACCAGTTGATTCGTGCCCAAACCGCCCAGATCTATAACATTGCCGAAATTTATAGTTTGCCGTATCTAGAAGGCTTAGTCAGTGTGGCTGCCAGCTTTGAGCCTGTGTCTGAGCGTCGCGTGAATGTCAGATTTGAGCGATCGATTCTGGGTTTGCAACGCTGGGTGGGCTACCAAACGCCGAGTGCCTTTGTGAGTCAAATCGAAGCGGGTGAAAAATTTCTGGCGATCGATTTCTCGATTCAAAATCGTGATCAGCGAGGTTGGTTAGAAATCACTTACCTAGATGCCGACCTGCGGATTGGGCGAGGAAACGAAGGCAGCGTTTTTGTGCTCACCAAAGTTAAGGAATAGCCTGCCTCATCGCTGCTTTTATGGATAGTTTCTTAGATCGTGCTGCTACGACTGGGCTTGAGTCTGAATCTTTGGGGTTACGTCTATCTCAAGGGCATTTAAACCTGTTAGCTACTTGCCCCCGTAAGTTTCAGCACATTTTTCTAGATCAATTAAGTGCGCCGCCTCCACCTGAGCAGCAAGAACGTCAAGTTTGGGGCAGTCGGTTTCACCTGTTGATGCAGCAACGTCAATTGGGACTGCCGATTGAGTCTTTGGTGCAAGCCGATGATGAGTTGCAACAATGTTTTGCTAGCTTGATTGCGACTGCACCACAACTGCTAGATACTGTGCCCGCCTCCGAATTGAACGAGCGCTCTAGCGAACATCGCCGGACTTGCAGTTTGCACGGTTACCCTCTGACTGTGATTTATGACCTGTTAAGTTTAGAACCGCACCAAGCCCAAATTTTTGACTGGAAAACCTATCTGCGGCCCCGCGATCGCCAAAATTTAGCCTTAGATTGGCAAACGCGGCTGTATCCGTTTGTGCTGGCTGAAACAAGTGACTACAGCCCAGAGCAAATCACGATGCTCTACTGGTTTGTGCAGGCGCGAGATTCTCAAACTGGGCAGTTAGCACCGCAATGTTTGACGTTTCATTATGACAGTGACCTCCACGAACAAACCCGTCAAGATCTGCGGCAATTACTCGATCAACTAACTGTCTGGTTAGATGCCTATCATCAAGGTGTGCCGTTTCCGCAAGTAAACCCGTCAGCCGGGGCTTGCCCAACTTGTCATTTTGCGGGTCGTTGCCAAAGGTCTCTCAGCGATCGCGGCCCTCATATATCAGAGGCATGGCTGTTTAATGTAGCGGCAATCGATGAAGTTGAGCTGTGAGCTGATGTTTGATCTACGCTGTGTGCCAAACAAAATCTCTCTGCTGTATGACGCACGATGCTCCCAGCGATCGCTACGGTAACTTATAGAGGCGATCGCTCACAGGAGTCATGGTGGATTTTAGCCAGTTATTAAGCAGTCAAATTGACCAGATAACCCAAGACTGGGTATCAGCCGTTCGTCAAGACAGTCAAATCGAGATTGCTCAAGAACTGACTTATAAAGCTTTGCGTGATAGTTTACCGCTGGTGTTACAGGCCATGGTGACTATTCTTTCCAGCACCGAAGAGGATGATTTGCAGCAATTAGTTAACGCCAGCCTAGAGCATGGAGTCGTGCGGGCTGAGCAAGGCTTTGACCCCGCAGAAATTGCTAGAGAATATCGCCTGCTAAGGTCTGTAATTTTCAACAATTTAGAATTGGGTTTGCTGCAAGGATCGCCTCAAGACTTATTTCGTGCAGTGCGGTTGATTGATACGGTGATTGACGAAGCGATCGCCCGCTGTTTTAGCAGTTACACGCATGGTCGCTTGCGAGAGCTAGAACAACTCCAAACTCAACTAAAGCTTACCAACCAAGAACTAACTCGCCTTGTTCGATCTAGCAAAGAAAACCTTTCGCGCTTGGCTCACGATCTGAAAACACCACTGACCTCGATCATCGGGTATTCCGATCTGTTTCTCCGTAAGCATCGCCAAATAGAAGAAGCAGAGGCTAAAGATAATTACCCAGATCTGCAACATATCGAGCGTGTGTTACGCAGTGGTCGGCAGGTGCTGCATTTGATTAATGATGCGTTAGAGCTTGCCCGGTGTGATGCAGGTCAAATGCAACTGCATCCTGTCCCGGTTGAGGTTCAACCCTTGATGCAGCAAATGATTGAGATGGTAGAACCCTTGGCTCAAGAGAAAGAACTAGCCCTCATTTTAGAGTGCGATCGCGCCCCTGAAACTGTAGTTACTGATCCGCTGCGTTTACAACAAATTCTCACCAACTTATTAAGTAACGCAATTCGCTACACCGCAACAGGCTCTATCCGCCTGACGTGCCAGTTGCAATCGAGTGAGAGTTGGACGATCGCAGTGCAAGATACCGGAGTTGGCATTGACTCCGGCGATCGCCAACGCATCTTTGAGCCATATTTTCGGGTGTTACCTGAAAGCCAAGCTTACTTGCCAAACAGCACTGGCTTGGGCCTCGCGATCGTGACTCGTTTGGTGAGCCTGATGCAAGGTCAGGTTGAGGTAGTGTCTGAAGTGGGCATCGGTTCTACCTTTACCCTCGTTTTACCGCTCAATCTTGACCTTGCCAAGTTAGCTTCTAGTCCGCCAGAGCAGCCAGCGGAGAGTTAGCTTGAATCGGCTCCCACAGGGCCGTAATATCTTCTACAACCTCATGGTGATGTCCCTGTTCGCAGGCATTCTCTATCAAGACTTGCAAGGTTGGTAGGTAAGCACCTGTATCAGAAATTTGATGCCCATGTCCTACTACCTTGCCACAGCAACCACTCTGTTGATGCCGCACATAGCTGTCAGTCGTTAGCATATTAAACTCCTAGTTGAGTTGGCTCACAAACAGGGTCTGAAATGAAGATTGCGAGCTAGTTATCTGAATTGAAATAGCGATCGAGGAAGTTGAGTGCGTAATTGCGGAGTTCAAAATATTCGCGCGAATTACGCAAGGCTTGGCGATCGCGGGGATGCGGGAAAGGAACCTCTAAAATCTCTCCAATCTTGGCAGCGGGGCCATTGGTCATCATCACGATGCGATCAGACATATACAGCGCCTCATCGACATCGTGGGTAATCATCATGACGGCTTGCCGCTGGTTTTCCCAAATATCTAAGACTTGTCGTTGCAACTTGCCACGGGTAAGAGCATCTAGCGCGCCAAAGGGTTCATCCATCAGCAGCATTTTGGGGCGAATGGCTAAAGCTCGTGCAATTCCTACCCGTTGTTTCATACCCCCCGAAATTTCATCCGGGTACTTCTCTGCAGCTGCCGTCAAATTCACCATTGTTAAATGATCATTGACGATCCGCTTTTTCTCACTATGAGAGAGTTTTGGGAAGACTTCATCTACAGCAAGGCGGATATTTTCTCGCACTGTCAGCCACGGCAACAAAGAATAGTGTTGAAACACCATCATCCGCTCAGCACCGGGCTTGCGAATCTCCCTCCCTTCTAAGCGTACAGATCCGGCACTCGCGGTTTCTAGACCTGCGACAATCTTCAGCAAAGTAGATTTGCCGCAACCTGAGTGACCAATGACTGAGATAAATTCGTTTTCACCAATTGTCAAATTGATGCCATCTAGAATGACTGATTCTCCGCCACCGGGTTTCTGGTAGACCTTGACTAAATTCTCAATTGCTAAAAATTCGCCGTTATAGCTAGCAGTGCCTGAGGTCGAGTCTGCAAATTGGGTTGATTTGACCATGATGAACTCCAGACTAGATGTGGGGTGAACCGTTTAGATATCAAGACCAGAAAAATTTTTGCGGACGATTAGCCCGAATCTCAAAGCTGTTGAGATAGCCAACGGGATCACTCGGATCGAACGCTTTCTTGTCAATAAATGCATCTGCCGTTTCTACTTTGTAATCGTCTTGAGGGCAGGAGATGCCCATCTCAGCGGCAATTTCACGATAGAGATCGGTGCGCCAAGCTTTGCGGGCTAGCTGGTCAGCATTTTTAGGAATTTCAGCAATTTGTCCCCAGCGTGCTGCCTGCGTCATTAACCAAAGGCTTTCGGACTGCCATAAGAAAGTGGAATGATCTCCAGGAACTTCGGACACAGTCTTGGGTAGATCGAAAAAGAGAGTGGTGTCTGTCGAACTGACGATGCGATCGCGACCATCAAAGCCGCCGTAGTTATACTCACCCACGATCGCAGGCCGGGTAAATTTGGGTTTTGCCCCAGTAAACGATCGCTCTGAAATCACCTGAGCAACTTCGCCGCGATTTTCGGGTTTGCTGCAATATTGACACGCTTCAATCATTGCCTTGACGAGCGATCGGTAGGTTTTGGGGTTTTGTTCGATGAACGATTCCATCACCCCCAACAAGCGATCGGGATGTCCTCGCCAGATCTCTTTTCCCTGAGCAAAGGTGAAACCCACACCTTCTTTGCCCTTACCGAGTGGACTAATGGCGCGGCTGTTCCAGGGTTCTGCCACCATATAAGCTTGCATGGCTCCAATCCGCACATTGCTGACCATCTGCGGTGGTGGAATGATGATCACCCGAAATTCTTTGAGCGGGTCAATCCCTGCTGCCGCTGCCAGGTAGCGCACAAAATATTCGTAGATGGCTGAACTCAAAACTACAGCCCAGACGCGTTGCTCGGAGGGTTGCTTGGCAAAGTAATTGCGAAAGTCGCGACCAAACGTTTCGAGGTCGCCGTTATACTCCTGCCAAGGTCGAATTCCCCCTTCCCACATCGCTCGGGTCATGGTCATGGCATTGCCGTGACGGTGAATGGTCATTGCAGCACACAGCGGGGCATGGCGAGCCCCTTCAGCCCCAATTCGGGCGTTGGTCACAGCCCCTGAAACGACTGGAGCCGCATCGGTACGACCAAAAATGATGCCAT
>CBIHQL010000212.1:0-7118 GCA_966211855.1 uncultured bacterium | reverse complement strand
TTAGATGCCCAAGATTGGGAAAATGCTGAATCCTTATTAGCTGGTGCTGATTTAGTGTTAATCTGTGTACCCTTAAAATCCACAGTTAAGATTATTCAGCAGATTGCATCTTATCTATCCCCAACAACTGTTTTAGCTGATGTGGCGAGCATCAAAACTCCTATTTATGAGGTTCTGATGGCTAGTCATCCTGGCCCTGTAGTGAGTCTGCATCCCATGTTTGGTCCAGGAGTAACGTCCTTAGCGGGGCAGAAGGTAGTAATCTGTCATGGGCGGGAGACCAAGGACTATGAGTGGTTGCTGGAATGGCTCGAAGCTGAAGGTGGAACCCTAATTACATGTTCTCCTAAAGAACATGACGATATGATGGTCGTGGTTCAAGCGATCCGTCATTTTTCCACCTTCTGCCTAGGTGTTTTCCTAGCTGAGGAAGGAGTTAACGTTGAACGTAGCTTAGAGTTTGCTACTCTGGTCTACCGGATTCAGTTGGGCATGATTGGACGGCTCTTTTCGCAAGATATGGATCTTTCCATTGAAATCATGCTAGCGTCTCAAGACAGCCTCACCGCTATCAACCGCTTATCTAATACATTTAATCGTTTAGCCAATCTCATTCGGGAGCAGGATCGACCTGGATTGATTGCCGAATTTGAAGCCGCTCACTCAGCTTTTCCGCTTAACAATGGAAAAGCGATGGATGAAAGTAACTATTTGATTCAGAGTTTAAGTCAATTTCTCGCTGCAGAGAGATTGCAACGAATTTCTTGCCACGTTTGAGGCCAAACTTCATAGACTAAGGGCACAATTAATGAATTTACAGCAGAAAGTAATTAAGGGTGTTGCCTGGTCTACTATCCAAAATTGGGGTAGTCAAGTACTCTTACTGATCACATTTTTAATCCTAGCAAGGCTCTTAGGCCCCGAGACATTTGGTTTAGTGTCAATGGCCAATGTCTTTATCCATTTTGTTCAGGCTTTAGTCAGTCAGGGTTTTTCGGATGCCCTAATTCAACGCAAAGACCTAGAAGAAGAGCATCTTGATACAGCATTTTGGGCAAATTTGGCTCTTGGAGTTTTGGTATTTAGTGGCTTCTTGCTTTCCTCCAATGCAATCGCTAATTCCTTCCAGCAAGCTCAATTAGCTCCCATCATTCAATGCCTCTCGATCAGTGTAATTATTAATTCGTTTAACGCCACTCAACAAGCAATCTTAAAGCGGCATCTCAATTTCAAATCTCTAGCTGTCCGTCAACTTATAGGGCAGATGATAGGATGCTTTGTATCGATTGTCATGGCACTGCAAGGCTTTGGGGTATGGAGTTTAGTAAGTCAGCAGCTTATTAGTAGTCTCACAGGTACGGTTTTACTGTGGAATTTGAGTGACTGGCGCCCTGGGTTTAAAGTCTCCTTAAAGCACTTCTGGGAACTATTTTATTTCGGCATTCATGTTGTTGGTATCAGTGTTATGACCTTCCTCAATTTACGAGGAGATGATCTATTAATTGGGTACTTTCTTGGGCCTGTAGCTTTGGGCTACTATACTATTGCTTACAAGCTGTTGGTAACCTTAACACAGCTTCTGGTTGACACCACACGACAAGTTGTATTGCCAACATTTGCTAAGCTGCAGGATGATGTTGGTAGAATGCGAAATACCTTTTACACAGCCACTGAGCTTGTTAGCTTTGTTTCTATTCCTGCCTTTACTGGTATGGCTGTACTGGCTCCAAATTTAGTTTTTGCATTGTTCGGCGAGCAGTGGGCAGCAAGTATCCCTGTAATGCGCTTACTTGCTTTTGTAGGGCTGATTAATACAGCATTTAGCTTCACTGGTGCGATCAGTATGGCCTTGGGCCAACCTGGCTGGAACTTAGGGATTCTCTTCGTTGAGACTCTAGTTAAGCTGATTGCCTTTGCAATAGCAGCACCTTTAGGAATTACTGCTGTAGCCTGGGGCTTACTTGTGGCAACTTTCAGCATGACACCCGTTAGGTTGTGGGTGGTCTACCGCTTTATTGAGATCAGTGCATTCAACTATATTAAACAGTTTATAGTTCCTGTTGTTTGCTCTCTGATCATGGTCGCCAGTATTTTTGCCGTGCAATACATATGGAGGGGGTCTGAATACTCCCCTCTAGTGCTGGGTAGTTGTATTGCAGTTGGTGCGATCGCCTACGGGCTAAGTCTTATGTTACTAGCGCCCCAGTTTATCCAGAAAACTATGGGATTACTGCATACTGTTGTGCGTTCTAAATAATCTAGAATCATCAGATAATCGCTTTTTCAGGAAAAATCAATGACTTTACCTAATTTTATTATTATCGGTGCTGCAAAGTCTGGTACAACCTCCCTGTACTACTATTTGAAACAGCACCCAGAAGTTTTTATTACTGATCTGAAAGAACCTCACTTTTTCGGTTTTGAAGGGGAAAACTTAACCTTTAAGGGGCCAGGAAATCGCCCTGATCCAATTAACACTTTAGCTGTCACAAATCTCCATGATTACTATGATTTATTCAAGGGAGTAACCACTGAAAAGGCGATTGGAGAAGCATCTCCTAGCTACTTACACACTCCTAAGGCGGCTGATCGAATTAAGTTTTACAGCCCTCATGCAAAACTAATTGCAATTCTTAGAAATCCGGTTGATCGAGCTTATTCAGCATTTACAGGGCAACGCTTATCAGATATTAAAGCAGGAGTTCAAGGGCTAACTGATTTTGAAGAGGCTTTGCAGCGAGAAGACGAATTTATTCATGATAATTGGTGTCCTATTTATTATTTTAAGAAGTTGGGGTTTTATTACGAACAACTCGAATACTATCTCACGCAATTTGATCGGGAACAAATTCATATCTGTTTGACTGAGGATCTACAAAAGAATCCAAGTCAAACGCTACAAAAAATTTATCGTCATATTGGAGTAGATGAATCTTTTGTGCCTGATTTTTCAATGAAAGCAGGAACCTCTGGCTTGCCTAAGAACAAATTTTTATATCGGCTATCCCAACAACAGACTCTGAAAAAATTCTTGAAACCTCTCCTTCCCAAAGGTATAGGTAAGAAGTTTGAAAATGCCATACTTGAACGCACAACAATGGCACCTGAAACACGTCAGGAGCTGCAGCAGCTCTATCGCGAAGATATCTTGAAGTTACAAGACCTAATTGATCGTGACTTGTCGGCTTGGCTGGTTTAGCAGCAATTCCTGATGTAATGGGAGTAATACTAGTGAATAGACAAGTACGGCTAACTGGCATTGATCTATTTCGAGGTATCGCTATCTTTGAAGTTATTGTTCTGCATTCAGATGAATAACTGGTAGCCCAACCTCAGGGATCGAGTGAAATTCTACAGTTTTCTGAGTTTGCTGTACCATATTTTTTGGCTACATCTTTCTACTTGGCGATCGCTAAATTGTATGAGACGAAGACAGCTTATCCATTTAAAACTCGGATTACACGTCTCCTGCTGCCTTATGTCGTCTGGACGGGAATTTACCTTCTCTACAAGAGTACTAAATATCTGGTTTTTGATGGCCCAGAACATGTACTTCGATTGTTCAATGATCCGGTTGCATTGATTTTTTTAGGAGGCGCTGCATTTCAGTTATATTTCCTGCCCTTACTCATAACGGGAACCACTCTCTTAAAAGGATTTGAGCCCTGGATAAAACATCCCATGCCATCAAAGCGGCTCTTGTTGCTATTCTTAGCTAGCCTCATGGGTTATGAGTTCCTATTGTCGACTGGCAACAACTTTAGAAATCAGACTGGGACAGCATTTAATATGTTGACTGATATAGGTATTTTGGATGCTGATAATCCACTAATTCGAGTAGGGTTAGTTGCTATAGCGTGGAGTATTCGGTGCCTACCCTATATTTTATTCGCTATGTTTGTCTGCCACCCAAAAATTCGCTCACAGTTACCTAGCTTTAAACCTCATTACCTAGCCATCGCGATCGCATGTGTCATAGGTCTAAATGGCTTCGGAAAAGGGCTATTACCAGAATCACTTTATGAGATAGCAAGGGGATATGGAGTGCTTTTACTCGCTATACTCACATCGTATAGGCTCAAAGATTTAGCATGGATTCGAAATTTAGGTGCCTGTTCTTTTGGAATTTATCTAATCCATCTCTTATGGGTTGAAGTCTTCCAAGTTGTTGGTAAACGCCTGTTAGCGGTAAATATAGAAAATCTATCGACTTTATCGTTATTGTTGTCAGCATTTAGCATTTTAATCTTGAGCTGGTTAATTGTTCACCTTTTGAATCAGCAAAAGTGGATTGCTAGGGTCTTATGGGGAGCTTGAGTCTGCTCTGCTGGTTGAGACGCAATCACGTTTTATCTCATGACTCAAGTACAGACTAACGAGACATAACACTATGGATGTTCTCCACTTAAGCACTTCCGACCTTGATGGGGGAGCTGCTCGTGCAGCTTATCGTCTCCATCAAGGATTACGCGAACGGGGAACCAACTCGCGGCTTTTAGTAAGAGCGAAGGCCAGTCTGGATTCGGATGTGTTAGTCGATAAATCTGGGTTAACTAAATTGGGCCCCCCGCTCAATAGCGTGCCACTACGGCGCTATCGACATCGCACGCGGGCAATGTTCTCACCCCAATGCTTCCCTGATGCGATCGCTCCTAGGGTAAAGCAACTCAATCCTGATATCGTTCACCTGCATTGGGTTTGCAATGGCTTTCTACAAATTGAAACATTAGCCAAGCTCAATAAACCTCTAGTCTGGACTGTGCATGACTTGTGGCCTTTGACCGGCGGGTGCCATTATCCCCAAGACTGCGATCGCTATCAGAAGAGTTGTGGAAAATGTCCACAACTTGCGAGTCAACAGGATCGGGATCTATCTCGTCAGGTTTGGCGGCGCAAAGCCAAAGCTTGGCGAGCCCTAGACCTGACCCTAGTTGCTCCCAGTCAGTGGGTGGCAGACTGTGCTCTTGCCAGTTCTCTGTTCCAAACGGCAAGAATTGAAGTAATTCCTCATGGTCTGGATTTGAAGCAGTTTCGCCCCATTGAAAAGACAGTCGCTCGGGATCTATTACATCTTCCTACTGAGCGCCAGATCATCTTGTTTGGCGCTTCCTCCGGGGTAACGGATGATCCCCGCAAAGGGTTCCAATTTTTGAAAACGGCTCTACAGCAACTTGGTACATCTGAATGGTGCGATCGTCTCATGATTATTATCTTTGGAATTTCTGAGCCCCAGCCGCTACTGGATTTAGGAATCCCAACTCACTATCTTGGACGTTTATCTGATGATTTGACCTTGGCCTTAGCCTACTCCTCAGCAGATGTTATGGTGGTGCCATCAATGCAAGAAACTTTTGGGCAGACTGCCTCTGAGGCATTGGCTTGTGGCACACCAGTTGTTGCATTTCAAGCAACTGGGCTAAAAGATGTACTCGCTCACAAAAAGGATGGGTATTTAGCTCAACCGTTCGACGTGGAAGATCTGACACGGGGTATTCAGTGGGTTTTGGAGGATGGCGATCGTCACCGGAATTTACAAATAGCTGCTCGTGACAAAGCCAAGACGGAATTCTCTTTGGAATTACAGGCTCAGCGCCACATTGCTTTATACAAGAAAATTTCATGAAAACCCCTATAACCATTTCGTTGCAATCTGAGACTGACGTTCTACATTTCATAGTTAAGCGAGTTTTTGTAAAGATTTCGCAAAGCACTTAAGACTTTGGTAGTTACAGTTTATATTCATTAAAAAACTTGTTTATTAAAAGCCTAAAAAATTTAAATAGTAGCTAATAAAAGCTAAAATAAATGTCTGTTTCAATTTTAATTTATTTGCGACAAGCTGCCTTTATATTTTTTGGTAGTTCTCCTGAATAAATTAGATTTTCCAGGCCGATTGTCCCCGGTAAAAATTGTTGGTTGACTATCAGATTAAGCTCTTTCGTGAAGATAGAGTGTTGTACAGCACTTCTAATTTGAAGACATCGACTGTATTTTCTCAAATCCATTGATTTCTTTGGTGTCTTCCTTCTATAGATAGAATTGTGTTGGCATGGTAGCATAAGATAGCTAGAAGAATAAAAAAGAGTTACAAAAATGTCGCAGTGATAGTTACAGCGCCAACAGACAGTGAAAACTGTTTTTGTTTTTAATATTGGAAGCGCTATTCACAGATCTAGATCTTATGAAAGTTACTCTTAGTAATAATATGTAGATGGATAAGTTTCCGTCTTCGATTTCTAGATAGATAAGGATTGTTGATTTCCTTGAACACAACAACTGTGAATAGTTAGAAACTACATCAGTTATTCAGTAGATTATGCTTCATTTTCTAGAAAAAGACTTGAATCAGGCTGAGGTAGCAGAAAGCCAGCCTCACTTCCTCCTGTTTGATCTCTCGATTTACGGTCACCATCCAGCTTATATTCGTCATTTAATAAACTACTGGCATCAAGGTAGCCTAGGTGGGAGGTTAACAATTGTTGTATCTCCCCGTTTTTTGACAGAACATTCAGATGTTGTTGATCTGGCTCAACATCCAGCGTCGGAACGGATCCATTTTCTGGCAATTGACGAGACTGAAGAAGCGCAACTCAAGCCTCGAGATACAAGCATCAATCGAAACATTCGGAACTTTCAGGAATGGCGATTGCTGTGTAGATATGCTCACCAATTGCGGGTTGACCATGCTCTGGTTTTGTATTACGACACCTATCAATACTATCTTGCCTTAAATCTCAATCCCCCTTGCTCTGTTTCTGGAATTTACTTCAGACCCACGTTTCACTACAACCATTTCTCAACAGCGACTGTATCTAAACGTAAGAAATTACAAATTTATTGGGAACAATTCATTCTCAATCGAGTTTTGCAGAATTCAAAGCTTCATACTTTGTTTTCTTTAGATCCTTTTGTTGTCAAATACATTAGTTCGGCGGCAGCTCAACGCAAACTAGTTTATTTGCCGGATCCGGTAGAACTTCACCAGGCGCCTCCATCGCCAGGTTTAAGAGAACAGTTCGGCATTGAATCTCATCGTCGTATCTTACTGTTGTTTGGAGCGCTGACAGCCCGTAAAGGGATTGATCATGTACTTGACGCCATTCCGCAGTTATCGCCCG
>CBIHQL010000211.1:0-7120 GCA_966211855.1 uncultured bacterium | reverse complement strand
TTCTCCTTGTCAAAAGTAGAGAACGGTGTGATGGAGTCGTGGCATGAGTGATATATGTCTGCTGATGGCTGAAGCTTTCAGCCAAGGGCGGTTGAAGAATATGGCAGTTAAATTGCCTAACGCTGCACCCGCCTCTCTGTTAAGTCGTTCTCCAAAATTGACCACAACGGCTGCGCTGGAGCCTCAGCAGACCGCTCCTGCCTTAGAAGCAACCAACCCAGAATTTAGTGAGTCGGGCTGCACCTCTGGTAAAACGATTGGCAAAACGATTATCTATACCCAGGCAGATCGCCACTACCGCTTAGCCCCAATCAAGCGATCGCCCGCCGCAAGAGCACCCGAAAAAGTATCGCTCTCGAAAGCGCCAACCGTAGCTCCTCAACCGATTGGCAACTCAGATTTCATCAACTCGGTACGATCGCTGGAAGAGACACAAGTTAATGCGATCGCCAGAGCAACACCGACTCGCGCTATCTCCTCTACACCAACGTCTGCGCAAACCGTAGCAGCAACTCGTACCCCCTCTCCCCATTTCGGCACAACGCCACCAACGACTGCGATCGCCCCCCGCTCTGGTAGCCAGCTTTACCGCCAACGCCTCGAAGCACTCCGGGCTGGACGGTTGTATACTCGCATCCCCGCTGACAGTTTTTACTCTGCCTGGTCGCAAGCCACATTGCAACCCAGCTACAGCCAGTGGAAGCAATTGCTGGCCCTGGAAGCACGCGCAGTGGCCCGGGGTCAGGGTAATAACCAGTTATCAATTTTTATGGGAGATTCTTTGAGTCTGTGGTTTCCGGCTCAAGGGTTACCCAACAGTCAACTTTGGCTCAATCAAGGCATTTCTGGCGATACTACGGGGGGTATTTTGCAGCGCCTAAGTGCGATCGCTCCCACTCGTGCCGACAAAATTTATGTAATGGCGGGCATTAATGACCTCCGCAAGGGTCACAGCGATGCCACGATTACCAACAATCTCCGGCAAATCATGCACCAACTACGGCAAGACCATCCGCAAGCACAAGTGGTGGTGCAGTCGATTTTACCAACCCGTTATGATGCGATTCCGAGTAGTCGGGTGCGATCGCTCAACGAGAAAATTAAAGCGATCGCTCAGCAAGAAGGAGTTTACTACCTGAATTTGTTTGCCTTTTTTACCGACAGCAGCGATCGCTTAAGCCGTGACTTGACGACCGACGGCATCCATCTCAACCCGCAAGGCTATCAAGTCTGGCAAACAGCCCTACAACAAGCCGACGCTCAACTGCAAATTGCTCGTAACCCCAGGTTAACTGCCAGCCGCAGTATCAACAGTTCCGCCCAATAGAGTAGACCTCTTGCGTAAATACTTTGCGGCCCCCTCCCGTCCCCCAATGTGGGGGAAGCTCCGTTCAAATTCCCCCCAAATTGGGGGGTTAGGGGGGCCAATTTGTTTCGTGCAGGAAGTCTAGTGCTGATCTACGGGTGGTTTTTGTATGCTGCGGACAAACCCCTAAAATTAAGAGCAATTTCGTCTGCGATCGCAAGTTATGAGCGCTATTCATCCGACTGTTTCGGCAGATTGGCTCCGTGAGCATCTCGATGACCCACAAGTGGTGATTGTCGATTGTCGATTTGCTCTAGCCCAGCCAGAATTGGGCCATCAGCAATATCAAACCAGTCACATTCCGGGGGCTTATTACCTCGATTTAGAGCAAGATCTGTCTAGTTCGGTGGGTCTACATGGCGGACGGCATCCCCTGCCCGATATTCAAGAACTGGCAGCTAAGTTATCAGCGATAGGGATTCACTCACAGCCACCCCACGGCCCAACCTTAGTCGTTGCTTATGACGATTCTCGCTTTACCTTTGCATCTCGGCTGTGGTGGTTGTTGCGCTATCTCGGTCATGAGCAAGTAGCTGTTTTAGAAGGAGGGTTTGCAGGTTGGCAAGCGGCTGGTTATGCAACCACTACTGAGATTCCTCGCACTCAATCTGGTAACTTTCTCCCACAACCACAAGCCAACCAGGTCGTTGATATTTCCGACGTACAGGCCCGCAAAGATTTACCCGGTGCCGTGTTGGTCGATTCTCGCGAAGGCGATCGCTATCGAGGTGAGCGCGAACCACTTGATCCCGTTGCAGGTCACATTCCGGGTGCCGTAAATTACTTCTGGCAAGACGGCATTGATGCCCAAGGTCATTTTCTACCACCCGCTCAACAGCGCGATCGCTGGGCAAAAGTCGCGGATGCTGACGAAATCATGGTCTACTGCGGCTCTGGTGTCACGGCCTGCGTGAATTTGTTGTCTCTCGCGATCGCAGGCATTTCTACAGGCAAGCTCTACCCCGGTAGCTGGAGTGATTGGTGTTCGTACCCTGACTTACCGATCGGCACAGGTGAGGCTAAAGCAACGGCAGATTAAAGAAAAGACTCACCCCCAACAACGAGCTATCAAAGTCTATAGTTGGGTCTGTCGAGCTGCCAAACGAAAACCCACCAAACAAAGTGAGTTGGGTACGCCGAGAGGGCCGATAGGTTAAAACTCCCAGAATTTGGTGGTAATCGTCTTGCTGATCCTTCTGGGTAAAGTCAGAGAGCACATATTGGTAGTCGAGAGATGCTTGCCAGCGTTGAGCCGGAGTATAAATCAACGAGGCTCCTAAACTATTGATCACTCGGCTGCGCTCATCAGGGTCAGCAAAGCTCAACCGTAGCTGATAAAAACTTTGCAGAGCAAAAGACTGGCCTAACGGATCTCGCCGTCCCACTCCCAGCCGCAGCGAGTGATCGTTGAGGAAGCGATCGCCATAACTCACACTAAACAACTGCTGATTTGTCCAGCCCAGCTCGCCATACATGCGCGGAGACAGTTGTTGATAAATCGACGCACCAAGCAACAACTCGTTGTAGTCAAAGTCGCTCAAGTCGGCATAGCGGATCAAGTTGCCACTTACCGAGGCAATTACATAGGTGTTGCGACCCACTTGAGGAGCTGCCCACAACGTCAGACCTGAGCGGATCAAGCTGTCCTGAATCGGTTTAATTTCTGAGAAAATATTGTCGCTCTGGAAATAATCAAAGCGCCCCTGCAAGTAGACTGTCGGTTGGGGAGGCGCTTCTGCAACTTGCTGACGCAGGCGGACATTACCTAATTCTGGGTCAATTTGGCGATCGATCGCATCGAGAGGTTCTTGCAAGCGGAGGTTGCCTAGCTCAGGATCTAAGGCTTGACTCGTCTCTGGCGATCGCTCTGGAGCCTCAGCAGCAGGACGTAAATACAAATCTCCCAGTTCTGGATCTGGCTCAGCGGTAGTTGCTGATTCTTGCTCAGACGTTTGTTCTTGCTGCTCCTCAGCTAATTGCCAATCTTCCTCAGCCTCAGCAGTTGGCTCTAACTCACCTACCCCCTCCGCTAAGAATGAGGGTTGGAGTTGCCGGAGGGGTGAAAGCGCCGATGGTTGCTCTTGAGACTCTTGACGAACAGGAGCCAAAAGATGAGCTTCGGTTAGTGTTGTACCGCCAGACCGCTCAACCTCTGCCCTCGGCAACACCGTTTCTACAGTAGGCACCTGAAGCCCTGCTGCTAGCACTGCGGCCCCTGCACTTAGCAAAGGTTGGCTAGAAGTAAAGTCAGGTAGTACTTCCAGAGATTTTTGGCTGCTGTCAGGAAATATCGATGGTGGTTCCGGGTTCAGAGCGTCTACCGTTGTAGCACTTACTGAACCACCTGCTAAACTCACGCCCAAGAGGATGCATTGCCAAGCCCTCAGCGATCGCTGTCCTGAAAAGAATTGATGAATTTGCAAGTCAGATACCGTAAATTTACTGGCAACCCGATCGAAATCCATCTTAGACCGTATTCCCTAGGAGTCGGTACGATAGTTTGTAGAGCAATTTGATCTCTATCCAGAAACCCGTCAATTGGCAGGAACTCCAACCGAAGACTTCACGTCACCAGAGATCAATGTCTGTAAATCCTTATTGAGTAAGGTAGACACCAACTAGCCTACTCGTTAATGCTAGTTACAAGAGCTAGCAGAATAGTTCCGGAAATAAAAATACTCGTAGAACAAACTTGAAAGGTGCGACCGTAATATTACGGATACGATCCTCATTTTAGCCACACATCTTGACAGAAACTTAATGTCGTCTTGCCAGGAACTGCTTATGTCTCGAAAGTTGGTCTTGTTCCTTGCCTTCACCTTATCTGGGCTCAGCTTAACGAGCTTTCCCAAAGTGGCTGATGCGCAAATTCCACTGACGAAAGCGGTGATTCAAAGTTTACGCAACCAAGTGCGGCTCATGCCAACTAATAGACCTGTGCGTCCGGCAAGAATCTCTGATGCAATGACACCCGGTGATGCACTTGCCACGGCTCAAGCTGCTCTTGCCGAACTTCGGTTTAACGATAACTCCTTAGCACGGGTGGGTGAAAAAGCAATTTTTCGCTTTGTCCCCAACTCCCGCACCTTCCAACTTTCTAACGGCACGATGCTGCTGCTCATTCCGCCAGGACGGGGCAAAACTGGAATTCGTACCCCCAATGCAGCTGCGGGCATTCGTGGCTCGGCACTCTTTGTACGCTACAACCCTGAAACGAATACGACCATCGTTGGTGCGCTAACCAATAACCCCGAAGGCCCGATGGTCATCTATAACCGCGATGCCTCCCAAAGCCAAGACCTGCGGGCTGGTCAACTTGCTGTCGTGGTGCAAGATCGCATTGCTCAAGTCTATGACTTCGATTTAAGAACGTTCTACGAAACCAGCGAGTTGGTAAAGGGCTTAAGTCTTGATCAACCCCAATCGTCTACTGCTGACACCGACCCTGCGATCGCGGCGGTACGGGCAGAAACCACAGAAGCTCTAGCTGCCCAAACCTCTTTTGGCAGTAACAACATCATCGAAAATCCAAATTTTGTCCGTTTATCAGACGAAGTAGCCGACTTTCCGATCAGTGCGATTGACAGAATTCCCACTGCGCCAGTACCTGGGTTTGGTGGGCCTGGGAATGCAGCACAAAGCCCAGCTATGATGAACCCCGGCACAACTCCCATCAGAGATGCGGTGATTGGTGGCGAAATTCAAGCCGAACAAAGCGATGGCTCAACTGGAGGCCAACGTCCTCGTAGAGGCAGAGTTGGCTCTGAAGCCGATGGTAGCCCAGCAACCCCAGCAACCCCGGCAACACCAACAACACCAACAACACCAACAACGCCGACAACACCAGCGACTCCGGCAACCCCAGCAACACCAGCCAACCCAAACTCGGGAAACTCCCTTAACCAATCTCCAGGTCCGCCAACACCGACAACGCCAGCTACACCCGCAACTCCAGCGACTCCGGCTAATCCCAGCGTGGGGGGTTCCTTTAACCAATCTCCTGGTTCACCCACACCTGCAACTCCGGCGACTCCGGCAACCCCAGCAACTCCGGCTAATCCCAACCTAGGAGGCTCCTTTAACCAATCTCCTGGTGCGCCCACACCTGCAACTCCGGCGACACCCGCAACCCCGGCAACCCCAGCAACCCCAGCCACTCCAGCTAATCCCAATTTAGGGGGTTCCTTCAATCAATCTCCTGGTTCGCCCACACCCGCAACTCCGGCAACTCCCGCGACCCCAGCAACTCCAGCGACTCCGGCTAATCCCAATTTAGGGGGTTCCTTTAACCAGTCTCCTGGTTCGCCCACACCCGCAACTCCGGCAACCCCAGAAACTCCAGCCACCCCACCGACAAGTGGGCAGACATCTATTACGATTGACCCTCCGGGTACTAACCCTATCCTCGTTGAGCCAATCCCTGGTAATCCGATTATTCCAATCGACACCACCTTACCGCCGAGCAGCAGCAATAATCCACCTAGTGCCGAGCCTCCTGTAGCCAATCCACCCACCCCTCCGGTAGTCGGGCCGATTAGTCCACCGGAAATTTTACCCACAACTCCTCCGAATCCAACACCTGAAACTCCAGTAACAGGTGACCCAGGTGGTTCGCCTGGTAATCCGTTTCCAGGCGGTGGCGCTACGGGTGGAGAGTTTCCAGGTGGTGGAGCCACAGGTGGAGAGTTTCCGGGCGGTGGCGCTACGGGCGGAGAGTTTCCGGGGCGAGGCAATGGCGTCAATTAAAACGCTGCATATGCCTTAAACGTGATCGGCCTGCGAGTCAAACGCATTGGGCCAGGGCACCGTTGAATAAGCGGGGTCATCATCAGCGGTACAAGGTGCAGTCGCAGTGTCGTCAGAGAAGTCTGGCTCGACTTGAGATAAATCGAGATCAGACAAGAGTAGGGCCGAGCGATCGCCTTGCATCTGCTGAAGCGCCTCCAATACCTCATGAGCAGATTGATAGCGTTGGCTAAAGTGATAGCGCACCATCTTGCTGATGACTAAAGCTAGCTCATGGCTGACCTCAGTGCGATGCTTCCAGAGAACGTCTTCAGTCTCAGGGTCTTTTTGCAGTTGGCTCGGAGGCAACCCTGTTAAAGCTTGAATTGCCGTCATACCGAGCGCATAGATGTCACTGCTGAGTCGAGGATTACCAGCATACTGCTCATTTGGCATATACCCTTGTGTGCCAATACCAATGGTTGCAGCAGTTTGCAGTTCTGCTCTCGAACCATCTTCTGCTAACTGCGGAATTTCTTTCACCGCACCAAAGTCGATTAAGACTAACTTGGCATCTGATTGTCGCCGGATGATATTGCTGGGCTTGATATCTCGGTGAATCACTCCTTGACCATGAACAAATTCTAGAGTGTGCAAGAGATCACGCAGCATCGCTACCACTTGGGCTTCGGGCATCTGCTTACCCAGCGTCAGTTCCCGGCTCAGCGGATAACCCGGTACAAATTCTTGAACTAAATAAAATTCTTGGTCTTCTTCAAAGTAAGCCAAAAGTTGGGGAATTTGGTCATGTTTCCCCAATCGTTCTAAGATTTCTGCTTCTCTCTGAAATAATCGTCTTGCCAGTTGCAGTAGATTGACATTGTTAGTCGAAGTGCGTAGCCGTTTGACAACACATTTCGGGCTACCCGGTCGCTGAGTGTCGTTTGCAAAATAAGTTTAACCAAAACCACCACCACCCCAAACCATGACCATGACGAAGCGGTCTTTGAGCTTGTTGCCCATGATGGC
>CBIHQL010000210.1:0-7127 GCA_966211855.1 uncultured bacterium | reverse complement strand
CAGCTAGAACCTCAGCAGCCGACTGGGCAAATTGATCAGCCAAGAATCGGGTGTCGTAACCAATCAATACAGGCCGATCAGCCGCATAAGCTGTTTGCAGATAACTGGCGATCGCTCGTGTCACCCGTCGCACATTGGCAAAAGTAAAGTCATCAGCAATAATTCCGCGCCATCCATCGGTTCCAAACTGAATTGCTTCTGAATTGCTGCCTGCACTCATAAACCCTGCCACTGCACTGCATTCACCCTGATCGTACAAGAACTCATTTGCCCAGCGCTGCGATCGCCTTAGGTTCGACAGTTAACCAGGCGGGCAAGTATTCGCTACTAGAAGAATATTCATTAAAGGCTATAGCAGCAATTGCCAACTTTATATTTTAAGGAAAATAAATTTTCTGAGAGCCTCAACTTGAAGCTGCGATCGCCTGCAAATTGTAGTTATTCATAGCTCACGCATGTTAATTACGTTGAAGATTCTCAATGCAGCGTTTTACTTTTCAGCGAAAATACAGGATACTTAAAATCCAATGCTCAGCTTGCTGAGAGGAAAGTTTCAAATTATTTCAGTAGTTCGGTTCTTAGTGCAAGAATGTTGATCTTGGTAGTTCTTCAACATTTCGGAATCTTTTAGGTTAAAACCCTGTTGATAATATTTTGGATTTTGCAATGACTCACCCTCTGGCATCTCCGGCGACAAAAGAGCAGCCTTCGCTTACCATCGCTTCTCAGAATCGCAATTCGGCTGCAACGCTGGGCTCCAGAGATCAAGAGTCGGGGCCTCATAACGTTCATTCTTTGGCAGCAATTTGGGCACGTAAGTATGTCGTTGCTGTCAATCAAGAGACCACTCAACAACTACGGGCTAGCGACAACCTCGGTCACATCACTTCTAAAGAGGGCCGAGCGGACACAGCACAAAAATTGCTCAAGCATCTCACCTTAGCGAGTGCTCAAGCTTGGTCGATGACCGAAAACATTCTCTCTGAAGAGATTCATCGGCATGGGATTGACCCCAACTTGATCAATCCCTGGCAGATTGCTGCTGATGGTCATAACTTATTTCAAAAGTCTTTAACTGCTTATGCAGAACGAGTCACACCTCGACGCTTATCCGTAGTAGTGGGGGGTGATTTTGGACGAGTCCGACAGAAATATACGGCAGAAGACCCACGCGCGATCGGTTTTGTCAGCTTGCAGTTTCACTACACGGGCAAAGTCTTACTCGAAAAACTGTCGTCGGTGGAGCGATCGCTGATTGAGCCTTACTTTAAGGTGATGGACGATCACATGTATATGCCGTTGCGGGATGCCTATAAAGCAGCAGCCACTCACGAGCCAGACTCACCTGTTTTAGCTGCCGTCCAAGCACTGCTACCAATCAGCACCAAAATTGCTCATGCGGTTTGCAATCAAGTTGCGCGATCGCATCCCGGTTATCACAGCCACAGCGGTGCTTTGATCTCCTCTACCGTGCGCGTCTCTAGCATTCGGGATGTGGAGATGTTTCAGGTTTATCTCTGTCTGTGTGCCCTGGAAGATAGCATCCGCTCAGTCCAGCGCGAACTGTTTCCCCTCTGCGTGATGCTTTATCCACGGCTGAATGTACGCTGGCAGCTAGTGCAAGACATGCTGCAAGTATTGGGCTGGGAAATGCACGATCGCCTCTCTCCCGAACAACTCGCTGTTTTCTTACCCTACCTACGCACTCTCTCCGAAATGTTCTCGGCTGAAGTTTTTGCAGTCTAGAGGGTCTCTCAAATCGCTAATATTCCAAGAACATCATCTCAAACGTTTCGGGTTGAGAATTTGCGGTGCTAGTAGTAAAGCGATTGTCGTGAACAGGTGCTGCTGGAGATGCTGTAGTCTCCGCCTCACCCGCACGCATCTGTTGGAGGTTTGTCTCTAAATCACCGATTTGGCGATCGAGTTGCCCTAAACGTTGCTGAATTTGCTGGCTACGCACTTCAATCTTTTGCAGTTCTTCTTGTAAGCGCTTCCGCTCGACCACCAGCTTATAGACCTCTAAATACACTGTTGCCTCTGACTGCTGCCGAGGCATGGTGCTGATTTTGGGGCGAATCTGTCCTGTCTGGGGGCGAGGCCGCATAGGAATGTCTCAAATACCTGCTGCTAGTATTCCCTAAAATTGACCCTTCGTTAACTCAGCCTCTAGAGATTTACAGAAGCCCACAACCATTGCCAGAAGCTTGATCTAGGAAAGCCTGTCACAATAAAGAGTAAAAACGAACAGAAATTGAGTTTGACATCAATGGCAGTTTCTAACTCCGCAACTCGCGATCGCCAGACACAACCCAAAACCTTTACCTGGAACTGGCAGGGGTTTCCCATTTGCTATCAAGCTCAAGGTGAAGAAGGGCCAGCGGTTGTATTAATTCACGGCTTTGGCGCTTCTTGGGGTCACTGGCGCAAAAATATTCCGGCGATCGCCACCCACTGCCGGGTCTATGCTCTCGATTTGATTGGTTTCGGCGGGTCGGCAAAACCTCAACCAGGGCCACTACAACCCGGAGAGCAAATTGAATACACCATGGAAACCTGGGGTCAACAAGTCATTGATTTTTGCCAGGAAGTCGTGGGAGGTTCGGCTTTTTTGGTCGGTAACTCCATCGGTTGCATTGTGGCGATGCAGGCAGCCGTGATGAACCCCGATGTTGCCCTTGGGGTGGCTTTGATCAATTGTTCGCTGCGGTTATTGCACGATCGCAAACGGGTTTCACTGCCCTGGCATCGACGAGTGGGTGCCCCTTTAGTGCAAAAGCTGCTCGCGATCGAGTGGGTGGGTCAATTATTCTTTAGTCAGCTTGCCAAGCCGAAAGTGGTGCGCAAAATCTTACTGCAAGCCTACAAAGATCCTGCCGCCGTTTCTGACGAACTGATCGATATCTTGATGGCTCCAGCCCTGGATCCGGGTGCGGTTGCGGTGTTTGTCGCCTTCACACGTTATTCCCAAGGCCCGCTTCCCGAAGATCTGTTGCCTCAGCTCTCTTGCCCCGCGATTATTTTGTGGGGCACCGAAGACCCCTGGGAGCCGATCGCCCTGGGTCGAGAGTTGGCATCATTTCCGGCGGTGCAGGAGTTTATTCCGCTAGAAGGCGTGGGGCACTGCCCGCAAGACGAAGCGCCTGAGCAGGTCAACTCAATTTTGCAACGCTGGATTTTGGAGCAATCTCAAGCGATCGCTAACCCCCTCGGTGCTGACGCAGCCAATCCTTCCCAATCTGGATTGTGATATCAGAGTCGAGCGTCCCGGTACTTTCGATGCGGACTTCACCCACGCCTAGAAGTTGACGTAATGCTTCTGCACTCTCAACATCTCCTTTTTGGGCAACAATGCGTGTCACTTTGAGCGGCTCACTCCAGGGGTTATCCACTAATACATTGGTGTAACCGACCGTGGATAAAGTATCCATCAAACTATCGACGGCAGCGTCCTGACGGGTACTATCCTGAATTGCCACTCGCACATAAGCAGGATTGATACCAAGCTCACTATGACTCTCTGCCCCAACGCCAAAATACTGCGAGGCTAGCGCTTGGGTGCGATCGTAGTCAGGTAGCCAGTAACTCGCCTCATATTCTCCTGGGTCGCTAAAAGAACCCGGCACCATCAACATCTGCACGTTAGAGCGGTTAGTTTGGGTGGCGAAACCCACCAAGGCCATCAATTCCTCAACGCTGAGGTTGGTGTCGAGGTGAGACTGAATCACTGAAAGGATTTTGGGTACTCTGGCGAGCGTCGCTGGGTTCAGGGCTTGCTCCATAAACGCCCGCATCATCAACTGTTGTCGCTGCACTCGACCAATGTCACCGTTTTCGTCATAGCGGAAGCGCAAAAATTGCAGTGCTTGGTTACCGTTAAGGCGCTGTTTCCCTTTTTTGAGGTTGATATATAGGTGCTGGCTGTCGTCTTGATATTTCATGTCTTTGGGGACATAAACCGTTACACCCCCCACTGCATCAATCAGCTTTTCAATCCCTTGCACATTCACGCGCACATAGCGATCGATGCCAACACCACCGAGCAGTTCACTGACAGCTTTCGCACTTAGAGCTGGGCCACCGTCATAGTTGGCCTCGTTGATTTTGGTGACACCATACCCTTCTACATAGGTACGGGTATCTCGCGGAATCGACAGGACTGCTAATTTTTTGGTCTCTGGATTAAACCGCAGCAACAGCATGGTATCTGAGAGACCTTCAAAGGAGTTGATGGTCGCGTGATAGCCCAAATTCTGGGTAGCCGGAGGTGGGTCATTGACATCTGACGACAATACTTTAACGCCCAGTACCAGGATGTTGACGGGGCGGGTCAACTGCGGCAAACGGAAGTTGCTATTAGAGATGCGATCGCCTTTAGCAAAGACGGCTTCTTCTGCAGGCGTGAGTTGCCGCTGCATTAGTGGAGTGGTCGCTAGAGAAACAGCCAACAACGCCCCCGCTGTCGCTGATAACATCGCGATCCCCGTCAGGCTAAACAACAGCCAGCTCAACCGCAAGCTAGGAGATTTGGCAAATTTCTTGGGTCGGGGCGGATAGGGACGATGGGGAACCGGACGTTGATGCGGAATTCTCTGAGCTGACACGGGCTTCCTCAACACACACTAAAGCAACACAAGCTGAAATGACCGGAGCTGCCTGGAGTCCCTACACCATACTGCTTGCCTTGCAGTTTGCCAATCCCTGCTAATATCACGGGATTTCAGGATTGTCCAGTCTACAGCCGCATACTAACAGTATTCCCAAGCTACGACAGCAAAACTGGATGTTTGCACCCTATTTCTCGGTATAACTAAGTTTTTCTCAGGTATACCTCAGGCAGAGGAGGGATTGAGACACAATCGTTAGGTAGATTTTGCGTGGCTTAGGGAAGGCGATCGCTCAAGCGACTGATTCCGGGTAGGCGCAAGGGTTTACGCTGCCACAGACGCACCATCAACCAAATATTGACGAGAAAGTAACCAGAGGTTAGCAGGCTACTGGTCAATAGCAACGGCAAGGTCAAAGACTCAGACGTTTGGGCTCCAGTTCCCAACAGAATATAGCCAAATAGCCAACCGAGGGCGAGGGTGATCACCAATCGGCTCAGGGCACGTTCCTGTTTGGTGCCTTGTCGCCGATATAGCGTCCAAACTGCTGGAAAAAACCCCACAATTGGAACTAAATAAATAAACAACTGGAGGCGCTTAATATTTAGATTCTCTAAAGGGTCTAAGTCTTGCATACCGTTTCTTACCGTGTGCAGCTAATGGGCGATCTAGGCAGCATTACAAAGCAGAAGCACTCACGATTGCACTTCTCTCTTCAATGGGTCGCGATCGCTTGTTGGTCATCTCGTTACAAGCACTTCTGCTGCGATCGTAGTCGATCTCAAGACTTTACCAACCCCAGGTTCCAGGCCCACCTTTAAAGGGGCCGACAATATCTGCAGTAATCCAACCCCCATAAAAATTGCCGGGTTGTGGTTGCACCTGCTCGCCATCTACGTAGCAGGCGTCCATAAGGTGAGGGTAAAACGCTACATAGTTTTGCATGCTTTGAAAAGCAGGAGTTGGCTCAGGATAAAACCAAGCCGCGTTTTGAGCTTGGCGATCGCCGACTGCAACTGTATAGTAGCCTGCTCGACCTTTCCACTCGCACCACGAGGTTTGAGGTACGGGGATCAAAACTCCGGAGTGGATATCTTCGGGAGGGATGTAATAAACGGGAGGGTGGCTCGTTTCTAGCACTCGCTTAGCTCGGTGCGTATCTGCAATCACGACCCCGTTAAATACTACTTGCAAATGCTTAGTCACATCTTCCAGCCGAGGTGGACGGGGGTAATCCCACACTGATTCTTGGCCTGGGCCGGGTTCAATTCGTTGACGAGTCACGCGCAATCCTCATTAAAGTTCAGCCTGACTTTGATTGTAAGGAGTGAGTAGCGGATGGCCTTGAACGTAGCGATCGCTACTCAAAAATTGTAACTAGACTACCTTCTGTGGGCAGATCGGGCATACTGCATACCAAGGACGTTTTTTTGGGCTGGGCGATCGCGACCATTAGCCCAGTTGGTTGGACAAGCGCTATCGAATAAGTTTCGAGTTTACCCCCGTTATTTCTGAATGTTCAGCGCCATTACTCTCAACACAGATTTGTTAGTTGCCAGTTGTTACTGCTTAGTTGCGGGGCTGCTATTGTGGCGACCGAGCCATCAACCTCAAGACAGCAACAAGGGGCAGATGGCGATCGCGGTTTTGTTATTTTTGGGTGGGCTGCAATTATTGCTGAGAGCTGTAGGATGGTCTCCCGTCGGGGGCATCAATCAGACACAAGACCTACTTAATATCGGCTTAGCTTTGCTGGCGGTTATCGGCACAGGCGTTTATCTCAGCAGCGCGAGACAAACCAATCAGCCATCACCAGTTTTTCAGGGCGCTGAACCATCCATTACTAGCACGATTACACCTCAGGCCTATCTCCGTGCCCTCGTGCAAGTGCAGCGACACCTCTTAGAGTGGGGCAATGACCATCACAACTACAACCCCCTGCTCACTGTTTTAGGAGAAGCATCTGCAGCCAGCCGAGTTTATGTGTTTGAAAACCACCAAGATGCTACCGGCAAACTGCTAATGAGCCAGCGGGCTGAGTGGTGTGACACCAACATCAAGCCAGAAATTGAGAACCCCACGCTGCAAAACCTGGCTTACGATGACTTTTTTCCCAGGTGGTTACAAGCCTTAACTCAGGGAGAAACGATTGCCGGATTGGTTGCTGAATTTCCTGAATCTGAGCGCCTAATTTTAGAGCCTCAGGGCATTCTCTCCATTTTGATTTTGCCATTGATCATTCATGGCAAATTTTTTGGCTTTATTGGCTTTGATCACTGCACCATGTGTCACGAGTGGACGCAGGCCGAGATTGATTTGCTAGGAGCAGTTGCCGCTGCGATCGCCCTAGCACAAGAACGCCAGAAGGCGGAGGTAGCCCTTGAGCAGCAATATCGCCATACTTTTTTGCTCAAGACTATCACCCAAGAGATTCGCCGCAGCCTAGACACGCAACATATCTTCCACACGACCGTAAACCAACTTGGGCAGGTGTTTGGAACCAGTTGGTGTGTGATTCAC
>CBIHQL010000209.1:0-7134 GCA_966211855.1 uncultured bacterium | reverse complement strand
GTTGCGCCACTGGTAAACGCTCGTGGTATCTGCGATCGCCGTAGCCAAAGCCGGACTGCTCAGGTTGAGGATTAGCCCGCAGACCACCACCCAAACTACCGCGATCGCAGGACGAAACCGAAAGCGAATTTGCCGAAAGAAATGCATGAGCAACGTTGCGTGAAACTCTGTAACCCTTAATCTACAAAGTTTTTTGCTGAAGTGCGATCGCTATGCTTGGGAAACCCGGACTTCATTTACCACTTCGTAAGTTGTGGTTGTAGGAGGGTGGACGAATAGCGGCACCATTTTTTGCAGAACATGCTTATAAGCGTCGGTGAGATTGGCTTTCATGCTGTCTTCGCTGTCCCACAAAATGATTGAAACGGCACGATCGCTGCCGGGTTCTTGCAACAGATATGCGCCTTTGAAGCCTTCTCCGTAGGTGGCGATCGCTTCGTCGTACAGTTGCTTCGCTTCGTCAAACTTGCCGCTTTGAAATTCGCCCATCGTGACGTAGGCAACTCGATGATTCAAGCAATCTTGAAAATCTTGCATGGCAACCTCAGAAGTTTATATATAAAGTTTTGAACTTAATGTAGCGTATGGGCTATGGTGACCAACCCCTAACAATCATCATTCCTGACGCTGCCATCGGGCATGACGGTGTTACAGAATTTAGCGTCACTGAGGTCAGCCCCTTCGAGTTGAGCTTGGTAAAGGTTGACTTTGCGGAGGTTGGCCCATTTGAGTTGGGCATGGCTCAAGTTGGCTTTGCGCAAGTCGGCACCCATGATCTGTGTATGGTTCAACACGGCTTTGTTGAGGTTGGCACTACACAGATCGGCTTTGATCAAACTAGCGCGATACAAGTTGGCTTCACTGAGATCTGCCTCTGCCAAAATTGCCCCATTTAAATTGCTGCGTTGCAAATCAACTTTGCACAAGTTAGCTCGGTAGAAATTAGTTTCTCCGAGATTGGCATCTGTTAAGGTGGCTCTCTGGAGGTTGACTTTAATCAAGCTAGCCTGACTCAAGTTGACAGCCGCCAAGTTAAGCCGATGCAGATCGGTTTCATCTAACTGCATTTGGCTAAAATTGCGCTCTCCGGCTTGGTAACGCTGTTTTAACGCTTCAGGATTCATCGGCGATCGCTCACAGATTGATATCTTGATTTCTAGCGTACTGTCTCGGCTCCAGAGTGCGTGCTTTTTGGGAATTAACGCAAAAACGCGACGAGCTGTTCTAATTTGTCCCAAGCGGCTCCACTGGTCAGAATCTCTTGTGCCAGTGCCACACCTTGGCGGTAAGTATCGAGGGGGTTGTCGGTAGTGGGTAGGCGATCGCCCACTTGCAGTGCCAAAGCAGCATTCAACGCCACGGCAGATTGTTGAGCGGGTGTGCCTTTTCCTTGCAGCACGGCTTTGAGAATGGCGGCATTTTCTGCAACATCACCACCCCGGAGGGCTTCGGTGGGGGCAAAGCTCAGACCCAAATCTTGCGGGTTGAGAGTTACACGCTCAATGTGTTGGTGGTTGAGCACTGCCATGTCGGTCACGTCTGCGAGGCCAGCTTCATCCAGTTTTTCGCGACCATAGAGAACGATCGCGCGTTGGGTTCCCAGCTGGTTGAGGGCTCCGGCGATCGCATCAATTAGCGCAGGCTCACAAGTGCCGATCACTTGCCCCGTGGGTCGTAGCGGATTAACGAGTGGCCCTAACAAATTAAAAATAGTCCGAACTTTGAGGGTGCGTCGCAACGGTGCCACTTTCTTCAGGGCTGGGTGCCAACCGGGTGCAAATAAAAACGTGATGCCTACCTCTGATACAGCCGCTTTGATTTTGTCGGGGTCGGCATTTAAATTGACACCCACAGCTTCTAAAACGTCTGCAGAACCCACTTTGCTAGATGCAGAACGGTTACCGTGCTTGGCGACAGTGATTCCAGCCGCCGCTGCCACAAAGGCAACAGCCGTTGAAATATTGAAAGTAGAAGCACCATCGCCTCCGGTGCCACAGGTATCAATAATGGGGCTTGTAGGTGCAGCAGTCTGCTTGATGGGGTTGCCGTCTAGCACTTGCGATTGCAATACTTGTGCCATCCCTGCCAGCTCATCCGCTGAAACGCCTTTGGCTTGAATCGCAACCAAAATTGCCCCAGATAAAACGGGAGGAATTGCTTCTGCCAGCCAACCTTGCATTAGGGTTGCAGCTTCCTCGGTTGAGAGCGATTGGCGATCGAGTAGTTGTTGTAGCAAACGGGGCCAAATGGGCGAGTCAGCAGTTAACAAACCAGGATCAGCAACAGCAGGTGTGACAGACATAACACGTTCAGAAGCAAGTTTCCTTAGGTATAGTACAGGTCTCGGTGCTGCTTTGTGCGATCGCGCTTAACAAACGCCTGGATTCCCTCTGAGAGTGGTAAATTCAAGGGAGTTGTGGGAGTAATCGCAATGCGACGACTTTGGGCCACCACCTTGGGCAGTTGGGTTTTGGGTAATCTGTTTTTAACATCGCTACAAGCTCAGCCCATTTCCTATGCACCTTGTAGGCCGCTCGTTACGGGGTTTAACACAACCCAGCAAGGCGAGGTGATTGTGTTGGGTCGGCGCACCGATTATCGCTACGTAGTGGTAGTGCCAACTCCCAGCCAGCTCACCCTAAATTCAGTCCGGCAGTGCGTCCCAGATGCTTTCCTGACTCGCTCAAAACTAGGGCCGTACGTTCATGCGGGGGCTTTTCCGAGCCGAGCCGGGGCTGAGAGTTTGTCGTGGTTTTTGCGATCGCGCGGCATCAATTCACGAGTCGTCTATTTCCGCTAAGCTTTTGTCCTGAAGCGGAAGATAAAACGGGGAATCATAGGCTTAGAACCGCTTCTCAAAATGTTTGAATAAACCTGCCAGTTTCAACAAAACTTTATCCAAAAGTTGGCAACATTCTTGAGGCTGGTTTCTTCACTACTACTACCTCACACAAAAATTACTTCCCTACTGAATATGTCTACTTCCCTGCGGCTAGAGTTGGTAGCGCTGGCTTCCTTGGCATTGAGCGCGTTTGGTTCCTTCAGTCCGGCGATCGCAGCAGCCACCTTTGAGCAAAAAGAAGTCGATCAAAGTAAATTTATTGCTGTTGCCTCTCCGTATGGTAACCAAGCGCATCAGTTGCTCATTTTGGAGCAGGTTTCTAGTACTCGCCCCTGCTGGCAAGAAACAGGCGTGAACAACGCTCAAGTCGATCCACTGCTGCTGAAGTTTGACTTCACCGGGATTTGCAGCCGCAGTACTGATAGCAACGGCTATTCAATTCGGATGGCAGGTCAAGATTTGGGGTTGAAATATAATCTGCGAGTTGTGAAGCGCAATGGTGAATTGGTGTTGCTAGGGGTGCCAAATCGTAATCCAAAAGCGCCGACCATTGAGATTGGCAGAAGTCAGTTAAATTCTGGATTTGCTAAGATTGCGCTCAACCCAGGCTGGCGGCTCACAAAGCGCGTGTATAACGGCAAAGCTTTAGGGCATGTGTACTTGACGAACGATACCGCTCTAGAGCAATTTCAGCCAACCAATGTAGCGACTTCTAGCCCTGCTCCGACCACTACAAAACCAAGTCCAGTTCCGGTCGTCTCTACCCCCGGCTCCAACTCAACGGGCAATGTCACTACACTCCCTCGCTTGCCTCAAGTGACGGTTCGGCCTGCACAACCTCAAGTGATTTCCCCAGCACCCACGTCAGGCACTTCGATTCCAATCTTGGTGCCGCCCCCTGAAGCTACTAGCAAGCCAATTTCAACCACTCGCCCCGTCGTTACTCCCCGCCCTGGCTTGACCACCCCTCCTGCCTCACCGACTCGTCCTGCTGCTTCGAGCCTACCCCTGCCAACGTTGAACCCGGCTTCGGCTTTACCTCCAGTCGGTGTTAATCAGCCTGCATCCCGTCCGCTACCACCACCTCCTGTCGTCACACCCGCACCGACCTCCGTCAGACCAGGCGTAACGGTACCCACCGCTCCAGTCACTAAACCGCAATCTCCAACCGGAGGGTTTGTGGTGCCGACCGTGGAAGAGGGCAACCAAAGCTCAATCAATAACTCCAGCAATCGTGCCGATGCGCCGATGAACCTACCGACCGTAACGGTTTATCGCTAAAGATTGAGGACGAAATTGCGTGATTCTGCTCAGTAGAGTGATGACGGCTTTCTGGTCAGAATAAGAAAGCAGCGCGCTTTGCAGAATCACTGCAACTTCCCATGTCTAGCGATCGCCCCCCTTTTGAACATTTCATGCTCCGCGAGATTTATGAGCAGCCTCAGGTTGTTCAAGATTGTTTAGAGCATTATTTGAATCCGAGAACATCATCTGAATTTGCATCATCGGCGATCGCCCTCGGCATGCCACCAGAATTTTTGGCGGAAGTTGAGCAAATTCATCTGTTGGCCTGTGGTACAAGTTTCCACGCCAGTTTGATCGCTCAAGCGCTTTTAGAACAATGGATTGGCCTTCCGACCCGAGTGCGGATTGCTTCAATGTTTTGTGATGCTCCTTTGCCATTAACCCCAAATACCGTAACGATCGCAGTCACCCAATCTGGCGAGACGGCTGATACGTTAAATGCGTTGGCGCTGGATCAGCAACGGCGATCGCACCAAGCCCTCGAATTGCAACAGCGATCGCTAGGGGTTACCAACCAACCCAACAGCACCCTCACCCAACGAGTCCAGCACACCTTACCTGCGTTATCTGGCAAAGAGGTTGGGATTGCAGCCACGAAGAGTTTTATGGCTCAACTAGTCGTGTTTTATAGTTTGGCGCTTGACTTGGCAGCTCGAAGGCAAACGTTGCCCAGTGATCACATTGACGCTCTCATGCAAGGGTTGGAGCGACTACCAGGACAAATTAACCAGATTCTCGAAGAATCAGACGCGATCGCCCACATTGCCAAGGAATTGGTAAACACGCAAAACGTGATCTGTTTAGGGCGCGGCATTAATCACGCGATCGCTTTAGAAGGTGCGTTGAAGCTGAAAGAAACCAGCTACAGTCACGCCGAGGGATATGCGTCTGGTGAGTTCCTGCACGGGCCGATCGCCATGTTGGATGAGCGGGTTGCTGTAATCGCGATCGCCATGCCGGGGCCAACCTATGAGCAAGGGCTAGCAAATCTGCAAAAGGTGAAAACGCGAGGGGCACGGCTAATTGGCTTGACGACACACGATGCCGCTACCAAAGATTTATTTGACGCGATCGTGCCATTGCCGACCGTTGATGAGTGGTTATCACCCTTTTTGACGGTGATACCGCTGCAACTACTGGCCTACTACATCACCGTGTACCGGGGCTTGGATGTCGATCGCCCGCGTGGTTTACAGAAATCTCTATCGGCAGGCTCTTAAAGAGCGTTGACTACCTCGACCCCTGGCGGAAGTGATTGCGCTCCTTCTCCCGATCTCAGTTAAGGTTCATTTGAATGGTTTAGTCATGATGCACTCTTAATTTTCAAGATTTATTGCTGCTGGTAACTGGGTCAATTGAGGTAATCAGCCAACGATCGCCAGTCGCCAAATGATTGTTTAGTGCGAGGGTCGTAGAGGTTGGGTGCGAGAGCAATCAGCTTCGGCAAGGGCTGACCAGGAATAATACCCTGCGCGAGTTGGCGTATCGTAGCTTTTGACAACTCACAGATCTCAGCCAAATCTTCTAACTGAATGTCGTCGGTCTCCAACTTCAATCGGATCAATTCTGCCAACTTGGTAGACACTTCTTCCTCACCATTGCTCACCAGAATTTTCCAAGTTTGGGGAATTTTCAAACTTGCTCAGAGATATAGCCACCCCCAAGCATTGGAGCGGTGCCACTGATCAACAACCCTAGCAGCCATAGCACTGTACCTGCCTTGAGCATCCCGAGCGCAACTTGATCGCTAATGGGGTCATGAACTTCTGATAAGGATTATTGAGAGCCATCGCAGGGCTTATGGGTGAAGGATATAGCTATTGCGGGTGTGCTTGACCGTGAACCGATGACTGCAACGCCCACACGTTTTACGCGCGTCGTCAACTGTTACAGAGACTGAATTACTGCAATAGGGACAAGAGCCAGTTACGGTTTTGGAAAATTCATTCATGCCAAGAAATCCAACGAAAGCAATTATGGCAAAAGTCCAGATGTAGAAACTTATTTGCATTCCCCCAGCGGCAGCGATTAATAGCCCAAGTGCAAACAAGATTCCGCCACTAATAACGCCGCATCCGAAGCGAGTTGCAGCATTTACCTCTACTAACTTTGCCTCTGTGGGTCGAGGATTAGGATTGATCCGGAAATGCCCTTGTGCCAGTTCCCAGCGATAATTACATTGCAGGCAGGTCAAAATAATTTCATCGCTACCAGCCATGCCAGCCGCGATCGCAGCCCTTGTGCCAAAAACTGAACCTACAGCGGCTTGCCCATAGCTGAACCCTTTATTCTGAGCTACGAGTTGAGTTGAGCGACACCGTGGACACTGGATGTCTGATGGTTCAGGCTGTAGTGATGGTTGCTCAGGGGGTACATACTCTGGTGCTGCTGGAGGCACTTGAACAAGATCCTCAAAGTCCCGAAGCATTTTGTCTACGTCTAGCTCTTGACTCCATGCAGGTAGCTCTTCGCCTGTCTGGCGACCAAACACTTTGATTACGCTGACAGACTCAAGATTTAACTCTAGGACAAACTGGAAGGCCAACTCTGATAACTCTTTTTCGGGGGGCACCTGCTCACTCTCAAACAAGATCCTTAGGCATTCACCCTTGGAGCTAGCTTTCACAGTAACTAGAGACTGAAGCGCTTGATTCATTAAGGCGGCGATCGCTTGAGCGTCACCTTGTTTAGCAAGAGCCACCAGATCAGTTTGTGTCATGGGTTTGCAAGTTCCGAATTTCTACAGCCTCCAGAATGCCCTGGCCTGAAATCGAAGGCTCTAGAGAAAATGCTTTCTTCACATTGGCTTGACGGGCTTACAAATTTCATGCACCCCAAAATTTGGATGACTCAGAATAAAAATATTCTGAATATCTAGCCCTTTATCATGCTGTTGAAAGGCTGCTGATAACTATGATGGCGAGCAATGGCTGAGGGGAAGCAAAGGCGAGGTAGAGGATGGTTCTACTGGTTGATTTACAGCTCCT
>CBIHQL010000208.1:0-7147 GCA_966211855.1 uncultured bacterium | reverse complement strand
CAAACGCATAAACAATGACAGCAACCCACAAAAGCCACAAGCTTAATTTTGAACTCATAATTTCGACAGTATAGTTTCGCAATGTTAAGTTAATCAATTTTAAGACCGTACCCCATTGCGTGCCCTCTGTTCTTAGGATGGGAACACAGGTCTATCGAAACTAGACTTGCTTATTGATGATGCTTTTTCTAATGTTTCAAAACGCTTAACTAACCTGTTAAAACAACGTTACAGCGCTCCGATCAATTCCCTCAAAGTTCCTGGGAAAATTAAAGACACATTCAGATCCGGAGCCATTTAGGGCAGCCCCTCACCTAAAGCATTCCAACAACTTGTCTAACTTTAAAGTTGCCTAATTCTGAGCTAACCGCCACTGGAGGCGCGATCGCGTTATGGAAGTCAGCTATCTACTGAAATGCTACGAAATGGGAACTCGCGACTTTGCGGGCATTGACTTGCGGGGGGCAGACTTAAGCGGCGTGACCCTGATCGACGTCAATTTGGAAGGAGCCAACCTCACGGGAGCCAACTTGAGTCGGGCCTTCTTAACCAAAGCCAACTTGAGTGGTGCTTTTCTCAATTGGGCAAATCTTAGCTTTGTCAAACTCAGTGAAGGCAACTTACTCGATGCCGACCTCACCAAGGCCAACTTGAATGGGGCTTTTTTGGTGAAGTCTAATTTGGCAAAAACTAAGCTAAGTGCTGCCAATCTGAGCAATGTGAATTTGCGAGGCGCAGATCTACAACGAGCTAACCTCTGCGGAGCCACCCTTCAGGGCGTTAATTTGCGAGGTGCCAATCTTAAGGGCGCGAATTTGAATTGGGCTAACCTTCGAGGGGCTCGGCTGAGTGGTGCAATTCTCCAAGGCGCGTTTCTCAACGGAGTTAATTTGGCAGGTGCTTTTTTGAATGGCGTTGACTTGCAAGGCGTAGACCTGAGCGGAGTCAATTTGAGTGACACCAAGCTCAGTGGAGCCAATCTACAGGAGGCAAATCTGGGCGCAGCAAATTTTACTGATGCCAAGCTGCGAGGAGTCAATTTATCGCGCGCAGACTTGACCGGGGCAAATTTGACAAAGGCACTCTTGAGCAAAGCTGATCTACATTGGGCCAACCTCAGCCGTGCTGACCTCAGCCGCGCAGATCTCAGCGATGCCAATGTATTAGGCACCAAAATCGACGGAGCCGAATTTACAGGAGTGACACTGCCCGAAATGACCCGTCGTTATCTCTGCTTGATTGCAACAGGGAATACGATGTGGTCTCAAAAAAAAACTTGTGAAACTCTTAACTGCAAAACTTTAGAAGATGAAACACCCCAGGTGAGCCACACAGTTGCAGCTCATCAGGTTGCGAGTTAGAGAGTTGTTATTCAATAACCGTTGCCAGCTTTAAAAGCGAGTTTCGTACTCTAATACTGCACGACTATCACCCGAAAAATCGGTTGAACCTCGTAATAAAAACTCGTCACTCAAGCGATAGCGGAGGTTGAAGCGAGTTGGTTGATCTGCCGTGAGCACACGCAACACCGAAGTGGAGAGATTACCAGTAATATCCACGCCTGCTTCAGCCGCCAACCCTAGCGTTGACGATCGCGACTCTTCTGAAGTGACGATGGTGGGGAAGAGACGAAACTCACTCAAGCCCAAAGCGTTGCCGATCGCGCCCTGAATATTGGTGAGCAATGCCGAGCCTGCCAAGTTTGCCAAGCCGAGGGTGCTATCGCCACGACCTAAGGTATTCACAAAACCACCACCGAGCAGGCCAATAATTTCGTTTTCGCTGCGTGAGGGGCTACTCTTTAGTTCCAAGTTGTCAAACAGTTGGCTAGCTGGGCCTGTAACTCTGGCCTCAATCCGCACAGTTTGCAATGCCCCCAAGCTAGTAGCGGGCACATCTTCAATCTCTGACGGTGAAGAGGCTGACACTGTGCGGCTGCGTGTCACTTCGGGCACAGAAGTAATCAGGCGAATGTTAAGGGTGGGGTCAAGCCCTTGCTCAGGGAAGAACTCCGCAGTCTGCTCAGAGCCTCGCGCCAAAGTGAACTGGGTCGTGAACAAATTTACTTGCCCCGATCGCAATCGAATCACGCCGTCGGGTCGCAGGCTATCTAGCGTACCGTTGAGTAAGATATCGCCAGACGCCACAAAGTTCAAAATGGGTTGCCGCACAATCTGGACACCACGGCCCAAGGTGAGACGCAAATTATTAAATTCAGGAGCAGCCGTTGGCCCCTCTGCGATTGGCGTATCAGTAGTCGGGGTAGCAGCAGGGGTGGCTTCTGAGTCAGGCAGTTGAACTTGCCCACGCGCTAACACAATTTCACCCCCAACCTTGGGCTGAAGCGCAGTACCAGTGATCAAGATTTGACCTTCAACATCACCTCGATATAACCCTTTTAGGTTAAGGGCAATGTCATTTAGAGCCACAGTCAAAGGCGGATTTGCCTCAGGGTTAGCGGTACCTGTAGCAAAAATAGGCAGAACACCTTGAGCTACAACTTGACCATCGCTAAACTGGCCTTGAACGCTATCGACGACAATGCGATCGCGATCAAATCTCACGGTTCCCGTTACATCGGTCAATGGCTCTGGCAACGCTTGAATGTTAAAGGTTGCCCCTTCTACCGTAGCAATCCCGGTGGCGATCGGTTGGTCTAAGGTGCCCTGTACTTGCAGTTGAACTTGACCTTGCCCATCCACCCAAGCGACTTGCGGCGTAAATAGATTGAGCAGCGCCAGACCTTCATTTTTGACATCCACATTTAAGCTGATCGCATTGCTTTCAGGCGGCACCGTGAAGGGTAATGGCGCAGGGACACTGCCTGAAATAGTCAGCGGTTCGGGGCCAGCGATCGCTAAGGTACTCCCAAAATTGAGACGTGAGTTGTTGTAACTGAAGCTACCGCGTGCCGTTTCGACTGGGGTGCCGTTGAGCGTACCATCCACCAAGCGCAATTCACCCAAGGCTTGCGGGTTAAACAAGCTACCAGCCAAGGTCGCTGTGGCATTTAACTTGCCCGTAACATCCACTGGAAGTTGCACAAAGCGATCGAGCGCCGCTAAGGATAAGTTCTCGACCTGCAACTGACCCGATTGCGTTTTGCCACCAATTTGCCCGGAGAAAGCGACCAGCATCTCATCATCTTGGAAGCGCAACGGCAGCAACGTTAAAACGCCATTCTCAAAGCTGCCATTCACCACGACCTGCTCAGCGGTGTATTCTCCCCAAGACCAATCTTGGCCCTGAATATCAAACTCTAAAGCCAAACCCGTTTGCGGCGAGCCAGCGACATTGACCACACCTGTAAAGTCACCTTTGAGGTCAGCCAGATCGGGCAGGGGTGAGTTGGATTGGCGGAGCGCAATTTGCTGCTGTAAGAGAGTCTCAATTTCAGAGAAGCGCCGCAGTTGGCTTTGCAGAGGCGATTCAGGCAGACCGACTGCCACAGTTTGCACATCTGTCGCGCTGCCATAGGTGGGTGCCCCCAAGCCACGGAAGAGATCTTGCAGCTCGAACCATTTGAGCCCAGCAAATAAGGTTTGGAGCGAGCCTTGAGCAATCTCCACTTGACCTTTAAATTGTGGGCCTGCAGCAGTTTGAGCGACATTACCCGTGACGACGTAGCGACTATCGCCTATCAGCAGCTCTCCACCCGTGAGTGTGGTGATGCCGTTGGCGTAGCGGAACTGCCCCCGAAACTCATCACCGACAATGCTGCCGATCGCAGGTTGAGCGATCGCGATTTCTCCGGATGCGGCTGATCCGTCAATGGCTACATCAAAGTTGCCAGTCAACAGCCCTGATACTGGCCCTAAACCGACTGCTGCTCCGGGAGTGAGCGCTAAGGCAGACAGTGGGAAACTTTGAACCTTCACCGCCAACCGATCGCCTTGAGCTTGCCCTTGAGCGATCGCTTCGTCACGTCGGATAAAGAAAGACTGCGGACGGTTGTTGGGGTCAAGGGCTAACTCGACGCGATCGCGAATTCCGGCAACTTCCAAGTTCACACCTTGTCCGGCGATCGAGCGTAAATCACCGCTCAAGCTGGGTTCAAATGCCACCCCGTTTAAGGTGAATTGATTGAGTTGCAAATCTCCTACAACATTGGGGGCTGTGGGGGTTCCCGTCAATTTTCCGGTGAAATCTGCTCGGCCTGCCAATTGCAGCGCTTCTGGGGTTTCAAAAGGCAATGCCTGCAAGCTGTAATCTTCAGCCCGAACGTTGAGGTTTAAGCTCGTGACTTCTGGTGCTTCAGCCCCGGTTGCCCGGACTGCAATGATGCCGTCAGCACTCAAGTTAGGTGCCGTTGCTTCTTGTACGATCAGGTTTTGGCCTGTCCAGCGCACCTGAGCTGTTAACGGTTGCTGCACGATCGCCAACCCTTCTGACAACCGGACTCGACCAGCAGCTTGCACCGTTGATAGATCGACGGCTTCCGTGTTTCCGGTCAGTTGCAGGTTACCGCTGAGTTCTCCACGCAAATCAGGAGAGAGCCGATTTAACTTGAGTTGCGAAACATCAGCCGTTGCTTGCCACTGGCCTTGATTGAGCCGAATATTCGTCAAGTTCACCAAACCGCCGACCACATTCAGGCGAGCTTGCCCAGCCGCTTGAATGGCATTTGCTTGTGCTGCTTCTGTGGTACCTGAGAGCGAGATCTCAGCGTTCAACTGTCCCCGAAATTGCGGAGGTATCTGCTCAAAATTACTCAACTGGATCTGTCGGGCATCTACCAATGCTTGCCAGCGACCGTCAACTAAGCGCCCCTTAAGTGCAACTTGTCCCCCCGCTAAATTGGGTGCTTGAGCTTGCACCACCGTTTGCAGACTGCCACCCAGCGGGCCAAAGATTTGTGCGGTGCCATTGACTAACCCCAAGCTCACGGGCAGTTCTACGTCGTACTCTTGAGCGATCGCATCTCCAGGTACATTCTGAGCGGCAAAATCTAAGACTAGCCCCCCGGTTTTGCCAAACTTAATTACCCCGCTACCAGCAACTTTTCCTCCAGCAGTTGGGGTTGCTTGAATGTTGGTGAGGTTGACTCTAGAGTCGGCAGTCACTAAGGCAAAGTCTGAGCGAATGCGATCGAACGTGACTTGATCAACCTGAGCAGGCTTGGTCGTAACCACAGTTCCTGACAGCACAGGTCGCTGAATCGCCCCCGTCAATTGGAAGGTGCCTCTTACCTCACCCACCGTCGCAAAAGGCAACTCGTCAATTTGGAGAGTATCCAGGGCTTTAGCAACACTGACAGGCTTGAGTACCCCTTTGAGGTTATAGACAGATTCGGTGTTCAGGGTACCCGCCACCTGCACCGGAAGCTGCCCATAAAAGCCATTCACGTTATCCAGCGTAATTTGCTGGCCTTTGAAACGAACTTGCCCTTTCGTCTGTTGAAACGGCTGCGGTAGTTGATTAATCACCGCTGTGACGGTTTTGAGGTTAGCACTGCCATCTAAAACAACAGGCCGATCAGGGCGAAATTGGACACCCAGATTGCCATCAACGCGCCCAGCTCGAAACTCTAGCGGCAACTTGATAATGCGACTGACATCTGAGGCCAACAGATTTTGCGCCTGAATTTGTAAATTAGTTTGTTCAGCCCTGAGGCGGGATTCTCCTTTAAGATTGAGAGTCCCACCGGTTTTAGATTCCCCGCTGACAGTAAAGGCAACGCGGCGATTTTGATCAAAGAAGTTGACCGCACCAGTGATTTGATTGAAGACCAATGAGCCTTTGGGTGTCGCAGGGTCAGGGAAAGGCACTAGTACCAAATTGGCGTTGCGAAACCGAATCACATCTAGTTCAGTTTTGATGAAGCCAGCTTGCTCTTGTGACTTGATTTGTGTCGAGATCCACTGCCCCTGTTTATTTTCGGCAACGTAAATATCGGGGTTGATTAAGGTGATGTCGGGCTTTAGCGTGCGGGTGAGCAGTAATTGCAACAGATTAAACTCCACATCTACCCGATCTAAAGTCAGGCGATCGGGGTCGGTGGGTGTAGCAGGCACCGCAGAAGGCCCAAACTGAATGCTGCTCAGCGAAAACCCTTCCACCTGACCTAACTTAACGGGGCGGCTCAGTGTTTGGCTCAAGTTTTGCTCAATCAAGGGTGCCAGGTCGGTACGCACAAACATCCAGGCCCACCAAGCACCACCTGCCAACCCAGCCAATACAACGATCCCCAACGCAAAGCTGGTACGGCTGAGCAGCAGGAGCCAAAGCCTGCGATTCCGGGAGGGAGGCTGGCGATCGGGATCAGGGGAATGGGTCATTTCATCCTCACGCTAGGGATGGGTGCCTGGAGGTTCAGCACTAAACCGTTAGCAAAGTTCTCATAGCGAGGTTGATTCGCAAAGTCGCTGAACGTCAAAACACTTACCGCAAAAGCAATTGAACACCTAGGCTAGGTCAAATAAGACTTTATCTTAGGACGGGTCAATTCCCAAACAGCAATTTTTATGCTTTGGCCTCTATAAAATGGCACATATTGCCGAGGCAACCCATAGGCCCTGACTATCAAACTGGCTCAGAAGTTTCTTGAGCTGGAGGCAAGGTATGCAGGAGTCGCGATCGCCTTTAAGATAAAAAGCGGTGAGTCAACTATCCTGAAGCCCATGCGCGTTTTCGTTCTACTCTTCAACGCCCGGACTGAGAACGAGGGCATCCACACGCTGCAAATTAAAGACCCCGAGCGGGGCGATCGCAATGTCGTCTTGATGTTTGAGTCAGAAGATGACGCTACCCGATTTGGGGTATTGCTAGAAGCTCAGGATTTTCCGTCGGCTACTGTCGAAGCTTTTGATACTGAAGACATTGAAGAGTTTTGCCGCAGTGCTGACTATGATTGCAGCCTCGTTGAAGAGGGGATGTTAGCCGTGCCACCAGAAACGAACGTTGAGCAAACAGATTGGCAGCCAGAGGGAGCAGTCTCAGAAACCAGTGCAGCCGAGTTTGCTGAGTCGGAGCTAGATCGCATTCGTCGTCGGTTAGAAGGTTTGTTGTGAGCAATTTTTCTGATTCCGCTGAGTCTGACCACCCCCAGCCATCTGAGCCGCATTCTCTCAGTGAGCGTGGGCACTTACTCACCGAGCAAGTCAACCCCAATAGCCAAAATCTTGATCAGCTCTCTGCTTTAGAGTTG
>CBIHQL010000207.1:0-7154 GCA_966211855.1 uncultured bacterium | reverse complement strand
CAGTTTGATTTGCTGAGGTGGTGTTGATTGAAAGCTGTGGTTGATCGTCGTTGGTTCCATCCTCTGCTTTTGCTGGGCTGGACGCTCTTAGGTGGGGCGCTACGCTTCACTCACCTCACAGCCAAACCCCTGTGGACAGATGAGTTTTCTACGCTCGTCTTCAGCTTGGGCAACAGCTTTCGCACCGTTTCGCTCGATCAAATCCTCAGTCTCACCGAACTGCTGCAACCGTTGCAACCGAATCCCAACAATGGCGTAGGCGAGGCGGTGGGATCTCTTATGCGCGAAAGCACTCATCCACCGCTCTACTTTGCTTTATCCCACGTTTGGCTTAATTGGTTTTCGTCGGGTTCAGACTTAGTTTCTTTGTGGGCAGGGCGATCGCTCCCCGCTTTGTTAGGGGCTTTATCAATTCCAGCACTTTTCGGGTTGAGTTGGTTAGCGTTCCGATCGCGCTGGGTAGCTCAGTTTGCAGCGATGGCGATCGAGGTTTCTCCTTATGGCATTTTCTTAGACCAAGAAGCCCGTCACTACACGCTGGCAATTCTCTGGGTGATTGCCTCGCTGAGTTGTTTCGCCGTCGCCACGCAGCATCTTCGCGATCGCCGACCGTTGCCATTGTGGATTTGCTGTATCTGGGTGATTATCAACGGCTTGGGCATTGCTACTCACTACTTTTTTAGCCTTACCCTCTTAGCGGAAGGTTTAGTTTTACTCGGTTTGGGTATCGCACAGAGCCGTCAAGACCCAAAAGCTTGGTTACGGCCCTACTGGTGGCGAATCTATGCGGTGGCAGCAGGGACTCTCATAGGCGGGTTGTTATGGTTGCCTGCGATCCAATCAGTGCCGAGCAGCGACCTGACTGACTGGATTCAAACCGAAAACCGCTGGAGTTGGCGAGCTTTGATCAACCCGATTTTCCAAGCGATCGCCGCCTGGATTACCATGCTCTCACTGTTGCCCGTCGAAGCAGAGCAGTTACCTGTAATCATTGCCTCTGGGGCAGTCATGATTGTGTTTTTCGTCTGGGTGACGCCCAAACTGTATCGAGGGTTAAAAGCGCAATGGCAGCAACCCAACTCCCGATTTGCTGTTCAGATGATCGGTGGTTTTGTGTTAGCAGCGATCGCAATTTTATTTGGCATTACCTATGGCCTGGGCACCGATCTCACCCGTGGCGCTCGCTACAACTTCATGTACTTTCCGGGGGTGATGGTACTGGTCGGTGCAGGCTTAGCGGCTTGCTGGCAGCGGTTACCCTTGAGTTCCGCAGATGAATCTAGTCGTAGCGCTCAAAAACCTACTTTTCAGAGGCTTTGGCAGACTTCTGGGCGGCGGGTAGTGCTGGTGGTCTTGGTCATGGGCGTCTTGAGCGGGGTGACGGTGGTTTCTAACTTGGGCTACCGCAAATACTACCGCCCTGATTTATTGATGGAGCAAATTCAAAGCACGTCTCAAGCTCCAATCCTAATCGCCACCACCCACAAAACTCATGTGCAGACAGGCGAAATGATGGGGATCGCTTGGGAATTTCAAGGCGATCGCGCCTCTACTCAACTGCCGCAGTTTCTCCTCGCCCATTCTGACTGTGACCCCACCCAACCCACTTGTGCAGAAGGAATCACAACGCTCCAACAAGCCCTCAAAACTGCAGCCCGCCCCTTGGATCTTTGGCTTGTCAACTTCTATACGCCGACTGAGTTTGATGTGCCCCAAGCCTTGCGATCGCAGCAATGCATCCTCGACCCCAAAACAGATTCTGGCGTGAATGGCTACAGTTATCAGCGTTATCGCTGCTCCTAGTTGATCATTCTCGGCGAATTGTGTCTGGAGCCCCGAAGGGTGATAGACCCGCGATCGCCCGGAGGTTTTGGCAGCGCACCAGTTCGGTAAAACTCAAGCTAGGACGACCTTCAATTTTTGCTACCGCTTCGATCGCACCTAAGAGCGCCCGCGCAGCATCGGCTTCTGAGTATCCTCGGCGTTGAGCCACCCGCAACCCCGCTTCATCCGCTTCTAGCTCAACCCGATTGCTTTGGGTCGATCGCCAAATTTGCGTGCCCGCGATCGTCGTGAGTGCCCCTGCTACCAAAGCACCAACGGCATCCCCTTGAACCGTTTCCACGACTGCACCAACTGCCCCCGCCAACACCAAGCCTTGGTATAGGTTAGGGCGAAACCACTTCACCCCGGTCAGCCAACTCACGGTTCGTAAAAACAGCAAATCGCGTTGGGGCCGAGACAACTGGCTCCAGAAATCAAAGTTGATCGAAATCGGACGAGTTTGCGACCAAGGTAGCGGCAACGAGGCATCAATCACCTTAGGCTGCTCTGGCTTATTGACCAGCTTGCACAACATCCGCCCAGACGCAGGCATCAACTCAATCAGATGGCGGGTTTCAGGATCAGGATTCATCATGTCCCGATTTTACAGGGCGATCGCCTTTCGTTTAAGGCCGAGTTGTAGCAGTCGGGGAGGGTGATGCTGTTGGTGTTGTTGTTGCCCGGGGAGATGCTTGAGGAGTGCTAGGCGCGGCAGGTGAGTTAGCAGGAGAAGCCGGAGACGCGGATGGTGACGGACTAGCAGGCGCAGCAGTTGGGGAGGCTGGAGTGGTTGCAGCAGGGCTAGCGGCTGGAGACGTGGTAGGAGAGGCGCTAGGAGCTACAGGAGATGCTGTCGGAGAAGCAGGTGCTGTGAGCGCCGGGGGAGGAGTGGTTTGCTCACCCAAAATGCTGGCGTTGCCTTCCTGGTAAAACACCCCTGCCACCGCAGCGATCATCATGGTTGCTAGGGTGCCGATGAAGAGAGCCTTCCAGCCCAATTCGGAAATATCTTTACGGCGCGAAGGAATCAGGGCGATCGTGCCACCGACAAAGATGCCAACTGAAGCTAAGTGAGCAAACCCAGACAATGCATAGCTGATAATCACCACGGCGCGATCGCTAATCACTCGTTCAGCTAGCGGGAGAGTTGCCGCCGCACCCAATGCTTGATAGGGGGGGATTGCTGTTTCTAAGAGTCGCCGCCCGATGATCACCGAGGAAGCCCAAAGTTCTTGCCAGTCTAGAGAGACCCCGGTCAAAAACGTCAGCGGCAAAAAGACAACGCCCGCAATATTGGCTAGGGTAACTACACTAAACAGTTGTCCAACTGGGCCAGGAATCGCTGCTAGAGCTGCAAAGATTTGATTGATGAGGGAAACTAAGCCCAGGATCAAAATCAACACCGCTGCGATCGCCACCGCCATCTTGACACCATCTAAAGCACCGACGATCGCTGCATCGAGAGGGCTAACTCGTTCAATCGGTTCTCCACCAACTGTCTCGTGCTTAGGGGCATCTTCAAAGTCAGATTCAACAACCGCTGCCTCTCTAGAAGTGGTAGCTTTTGCTTCTTGCGGAATGCCCCCTGCGGTTAGAGGAACTTCGGTTTCTGGCACTAAGATTTTGGACAAAACGAAGCAAGCCGGAATCGCAATGATGGATGCCGAAACCAGGTGACCCAAAATATTCGGAAAAACTGGGCGCAGAAAACTCACATAAATCGCCAGGGTCGAGGAAGCGGCAGTACCAAAGCAACAAGCAAGGATGGCGCAAAGCTCACTGCGAGTCATTTTCGGCAAGTAAGGCTTCACAACAATTGCAGCTTCAATACCCACGAAGATATTGGCAGCCCCGCTTAATGCCTCAGCCCCACTCAAACGCATGATCTTGTAAAAGACCTTGGCAAAGACATTAGTAATCACTTGGATGACACCAATGTTGTAGAGCAGCGCCATCAAGCCAGAAAAGAAGATCACCGTGGGCAAGGCTCGGAATGCAAAGATATAGCCCAAGTTGACATCAGCAGGCCGACCGGGCAGAGGCACAATATTTTTGCCAAAGACAAAATTTGCACCTGTATCTGCTGCTAAGAAAACTCCATCCAGTAAGCTACTAAATCCTTGCAGAGCGAGGCGGGTGGGAGGAAACAAAAACACCAGAGCACCCAACACAAGCTGTAGCGCAATTCCTGAAATCACAACGCGCCAAGGAAAAACGCGGGGGCTACGATTTTCAGAAAATAGCCAGGCTACACCACAAAGGCCAAAAATACCTAGTAAAGACAGTAGGTTAAGGTAGCTCATAAGCTCAATTGATCCTCTGACGACTCAATCTGCTCAGTGGTTGGCTTGCCGCGTAGCCATGCCTGAGTCCGTATATCTAAGGGCTGTCTTGACAGAAATAGCACAGCGCGGCTCGAGGTTTATAGGTAGGCAACAAAATATAGCATTCGGTCTCTATCAAGCCCTAGAAACCGTTGCAAATTAGCAATCTTTGGAAAACTTTAAAGATTTGGGCGATCGCAATCTATAGCTGAGGCTGCCGGATTTAATGAAAAGCGTTAATAATGGCAGTGAATTGAGCCGCAATTTGCCGATGGAAGCGTTCGATCCCGTTTCGCCCAATTGGGCACAGTCTGCTACTCATGCTCACGAGTTTTGCTGCCCCCAGTGTCACGCCAGTTGTCTAGAAGCTCAGCGCGTTTGGATTAATCGGCGATCGCCTGTGTTTACCGAAAGCCGCCGTCGCAAGTGGCAAGAATTTTATCAATGCCAATGCGGGCAAGCCTGGTGGGCCTGGAGTAGCGATCGCCCGCCAAGCAAGCTAGGAAACCAAGAAGCACCAGAACCAGATGATGCTGATCTCTGGTAACCCGCTAAGTGAAATTGATGACTAGAGGTGGGGCAAGCATCTTGCTGAGTGGGGCAGGTATCTTGCCTGCGCGGACAAGATGTCCGCACCACAAGGTTTTGAATGGTTCAGCTCAGCTACAAAAGAATCGTTTTAAGCAAAAAACTGGCGATTAGATGAGGTCTGTTCTACCGCAACTCGGGGCAGTCGGTGCTTGAAGCCACAGAGAATTTCCCAAGAAATTGTGTTGAGCATCTCAGCCCAATCATCGGCGCTAATGCGATCGCGACCGTCAGCACCTAGCAACGTCACCACATCCCCGGCTGTTACGTTAGGGATCTCGCTGACATCAATCATCAATTGATCCATGGTCACAGCACCCAACTGCCGTACCCGTCGCCCCTGCACCAATACCGTCATCTGGTTAGAAAGATTACGCGGCACCCCATCGGCATAACCAATACCGACCACAGCGATCGTCATTTCGCGATCGGCTACAAATTTGCGACTATAGCTGACTCCTGTCCCTGGTTGAATGGTCTTCACTTGGGTAATGCGGGCCTTCACTTGCAAAGCGGGTCGCAAATCAACCACAGATTGTAGATGTGGAGCGGGATACACGCCATACACTGCGAGGCCAACCCGCACTAAGTCATAATGCAAGGCTCGATTGGCAAGCGTGGCAGCAGAGTTAGCCAAATGCAGTCGGGGTAGCGTCATTCCGGTGGCTTTGAGTTGAGCGATCGCAGTTTCAAACCGCTGGTGCTGCAATTGCATCTCGGTCGGGTCAGGGCTATCCGCAGTTGCCAAGTGCGAGTAAATGCTGGCTATTTTCAAGTGGGGCAAGCGCTGCACAAGTTGCACAAACTCAACGGCTTCCTGCCAAGGGGTTCCCAAACGCGACATCCCTGTATCGAGTTTGATGTGGACTGGGAGCGGTTGCTTAGGCGCGATCGCACTCAGCGTTTCAGAAAAGACGAGGGCTTGCTTGGGGCTGCCGAGGGTCGGTTGCAGTTGCCAGTGTGCGATCGCCCGGATCTGCTCTGGGGTGTAGGTTGCGCCCAATACTAAAATCGGTGCCTCGATCCCAGCTTCGCGTAAAGCAATCCCTTCTGGAATGGTTGCCACTCCGAGCCAAGTTGCCCCATGCTCCAGGACTGTTTCAGCCACTGTGACCGCTCCATGACCGTAGGCATCTGCTTTCACCACAGCCATTAACGCGGTTTTAGGAGCCAGTAGACCTTTAATTTGCCGCACATTATGAGCCAAGGCCGCTAAATCTACTTCTACCCAAGCACGCTCACACAACGGCTCCCGTGGCGCTTCCCGTCGCGTTGATCCCTGCTTTTGATCGGGTTCTTGGCTAAGCATGTCTATTCCTCCTTCACACCACACCACTACAGGCGAGCCAGGACAACTGACCCTCCACACGAGCACAGGCTAGCAAAGTTTCTTTGCAATTAACGCGACAGAGCACCCAAAATCAGCCAAGTCTCCTAAAATTTGCTGGCTAACGCCGAGTTTGACGGATAAAAGCCAAGGCAATGGGAATATTAGATCTAAGTACTCCTCAGGTATCAGACCTAACCGCTTCTTTTGGGCAAATTGAGCAGACAACAGAGCAGGGCCGATCACTATGCAGGAAGTTTATTTTCAGTTAGGGTGCCGATTTTTAGGGTCTACAAGTTGATGTCAGGCCGATGCCGTTGCGATCGCCAATTGACGTTTGGAGCAAGAATTTCATGAAGCTGCGTCAACGCACTTTACTAATGATTGGGGTCGCCCTTCTGAGCTTGGTGGGTGTGCTTTATGCTACTTCTTCAACAATTTTGCTGGGCAACGTGGCTCGCCTCGAAGCCGAAGATACCCGTCGCAACGTTAATCGCAGTCTGGATGCCTTTCAACAGGAAATCGACAAGCTCAACTTTACAGTTCGGGACTGGGCCGAGTGGGACGACACTTACCAATTTATTCGCGATCGCAATGCAGAATATGTGACTAGCAACCTGAACCAACCCACGCTCGATCGGCTGCAAATCAACTTGATTCTCTTCAGTCAGCCGAATGGAGCAGTAGTGTTTGGGAAAAGCTTAGATACCCAAAATCAGCGCTCTGGGCCAGTTTCCGACCGTTTATTAGCATTTCTCAAAAGCCATCATCTGCTCGATCGCCCTCTTAAAGGTCAGTCTGCCGGAATTTTGCTGTTGCCCGAAGGCCCAATGCTCATCTCAGTTCGCCCAATTTTGACTGGCGAAGGTCGCGGCCCAACCCGTGGCACGCTGATCATGGGGCGCTACCTCGACACCAAGACAGTTAAGCAGCTAGCCCGCCTCACCCATCTCTCCCTCACCACCTATCCGATTGACTCCCCCCAGTTTCCTGATGACTTTGCTAAGGCACAACCCAAACTACTATCTGCTGCGGGTCAATCTGGCACCATCTTTGTTCAACCCCTTAATCGCGATCGCATCGCTGGGTAC
>CBIHQL010000206.1:0-7175 GCA_966211855.1 uncultured bacterium | reverse complement strand
TGCCCGATCTCCAAGCTGCCAACCCCAGCGCCGCTGATCTATTCCCTCAAACGGCACCTCCTTCAGATCCAGACACCACTGAGCCTGCTTCAAACACTACTAATCCAGCAGCCCAGCCCACAGCAAGACCAGAAACCCAACCTTCAGAAACACCCACTCCTCAACCCAATCAAACCCCACCCCCAACAGAGCAAGCGGCAAATCCGGCTGTACCAACCGATCGCGCAGCTAAAATTCCTGAGGCGGCGATCGCTCAACTCCGGGCTTCTCAAGAGCGCTATCGTGAGCTATACACTTTTAATCCAGCAGGCACAACCGCCGAGGAAGTGACTAGCAACATAGAAACTTGGTCGCAGCAAGCTTTAGAAGCTGCGGGTAAAGAGTGGAAACCCCTAGAAGTGACTCCCACCTATCCAGAAGCGGCCTGCCCGAAAAAATTGGAGGGTAAAGCTGTGTTTGGAGTGCTTGTCGATGCAGAGGGCAAGATTATCGATGCCCCCGTCTTAGTTCAAAGCACTGGGTACAATCTGCTCAATCAACAAGCTCAGAACGATGTCGCTGCCTATGAGTTTCCGGCAACGGGTGAAAAGCAACCTTATCTAGTCACACTGCCCTTTACCTACAGCGGTGATGCTTGTGCCAACGCCCCCATTGAGCCTGCCCCTGCCAGTTAACGCTCACGATGGTGTTAGACGCTGCTTTTGCCATTCAACTCAAAGCTTCGGCTGAGCGACTGTTTCATCTTTTAGACTGCTTTACCCAGGCCCGGGTTTTGGTCGTAGGTGACTTGACCCTCGATGAATTTTTGACCGGAGAAGTGGAGCGACTTTCGCGCGAAGCCCCGGTTTTAATCTTGCGGCACGAATTTACGCGCCAAGTACCCGGTGGGGGAGCCAACTCAGTCTATAACTTTGCCCAACTCGGTGCTCAAGTCAAAGCTGCGGGCTTGGTAGGCGATGACGAACAAGGGCGAGTGCTGCGATCGCTCTTTACCTCAGTGGGCATCGATACCCAAGGCGTTTTTATTGACCGCGATCGCCCCACGGTTACTAAAACTCGCATTTCTGGGCATGCCCGCCAGTCAGTGACGCAGCAAATTGTCCGGGTCGATCGCAAATCGGATGCCTTACCAGATGCCGCCCTGCAACAGCAACTCGCTGACTATATTCAGCAGCAGATTCAGACGGTAGATGCTGTGATCTGCTCAGATTATGGCGATGGCACGCTCACCAACCCGATTATTACCGCTGCTTTGGCTCACCCCTGCACGATTATTGATACGCAAAAAGATCTCAGCCGCTACCGAGGGGCTATGCTGTTTACCCCCAACTTACCCGAAGCTGAAAAAGCCGTTGGGTATGCGATCGCAACTCCTGAAGATTTGAGCCGTGCCGGTCGTGATTTACTCACCCTGACTCAGGCACAACATATTCTGATTACCCAAGGGGAAGCCGGGATGAGCTTATTTGATCAGTCTGGCAGTCAATTACATATTCCCGCTTTTAATCGCACCGATGTATTTGATGTTACCGGCGCAGGTGATACAGTTGTTGCCGCTTTGACCTTAAGCTTAATAGCAGGTGCTTCAATATGGGAAGCTGCGGTTTTAGGTAACTTAGCCGCTAGTTTGGTGGTGCGTCAGTTTGGGACAGCCACAACGACAGCTTCTGAAATTAAAACAGCCTTACAAGCTTTATTAAGTAATATTAATTAATGCTCTTATTAGCCTTCACTTCGACTTCTTAACTGGAGACTAACGGCTCGATGACTGACAAGATGACCCGCACAGAGGCAACATCTACGCCCCGTCCCCCTCGACGCATTTTGATTACGGGAGGTGCTGGATTTATTGGGTCGAACTTTGTGCATTATTGGTGCGATCGCTATCCTCAAGATCGAGTGGTCGTTCTAGATGCACTTACCTATGCAGGCAACTTTCGCAATATAGAAAGTCTAGAAGAGCGAGAGAATTTTCGGTTTGTAGAAGGCGACATTTGCGATCGCTTACTCCTCGATGCGCTCTTACGGCAAGAAAAAATTGACACGATCGCCCACTTAGCGGCAGAGTCTCACGTCGATCGCTCGATTCTTTCTCCCGGTGCTTTCATCCGCACCAATGTTGTCGGCACCTTTACGCTCCTCGACACCTTCCGGCAACATTGGCAAAACCAAAAGCAACCAGAGCACTATCGTTTCTTACACGTTTCGACTGACGAAGTTTACGGTAGCCTCACCCCTGACGACCCTGCTTTTAGTGAGACAACGCCCTACGCCCCCAACAGCCCCTATTCAGCCTCGAAAGCGGGTAGCGATCACTTAGTTCGCGCTTATTACCATACCTATCAACTACCGACGCTGATCACCAATTGCTCTAACAATTACGGGCCTTATCATTACCCCGAAAAGTTGATCCCGCTGATGTGTATCAACATCTTGCTGGGCAAACCGTTACCTGTCTATGGCGACGGTCAGAATGTCCGGGACTGGCTCTATGTGGGCGATCACTGCTCAGCGTTGGATGCGGTAATTCACAAAGGGCAACCGGGCGAAACTTATAACGTCGGCGGCAATAACGAAGCTAAAAACATCGACTTGGTGCAGATGATTTGCGACCTGATGGAAGAACTGGCACCTGATCTACCGGTGCGTCCTTGCCATAGTTTGATTACGTTTGTCAAAGACCGCCCAGGCCACGATCGCCGTTATGCCATTAACTCTCACAAGATTCAAACCGAACTCGGTTGGGAGCCTCAAGAAACCTTGGCGGCGGGTCTCCGGAAAACCGTGCAGTGGTATCTCGATCATCCCCAATGGTGGCGACCTCTACTCTCTGCGGAATATCAAGCCTATTACCAAAAGGTTTACGCTTAGGCGATCGCGGTTTTTCAGGGTGCACAACTAACAAATTGTGTGCTTGCTGGGTGGACAAGATCTACCCAGCTACTCCAGCGGGCCAAGTGGTGTAGAGAAATACCCCTAAGGCGGCGATCGCTAATACGCCTTGGATGAGGTTACCAACCAAGGAGCCGACCACGATGCCCAAGCCAGCTTTGACGGCAATCTTCAAATCGCGACGGTAGATAAATTCGCCCACGATCGCGCCGATTAGAGGGCCAAACAAAATCCCGACTAGGGGGCCACCGAAGGGGAGAGCAGGCAAAAGACCGAAGAAGCCCAGCAATAAACCAACGACCGCACCAATTTGACCCCATTTGCTAGCCCCAAATCGCTGTGCCCCCCAAAACGTCGCCAGAAAATCGACCCCCATACTCACTAGCAAAACTACCACAGCTACGGGGAGGGCGATACTTACGCTGCTAAAGCCGTGAACAATGCCCCAGATCACGATCGCAGCCACAATTAAACTCGTGCCGGGGATGGCTGGCACCACAGCTCCGATTACACCCACTACCATCACAGCCACTAGCAGCCAATACAAAATCGTCATGTCTCATCCTTAGGGGGCAACAGTTTTGACGGGTTCCACTGAGTTGGGTTCAGCAAAGGCTTGACTGAGCGTGTTATCAAGTTTCTCAGCGATCGCTTCTACCCAAGTTTCATCTTGCTGAGTATAACTGCGGGGCGCATTGGCACCTAAAATCAACACACCTTGATTGCCAATCGGCTGACAAATAATTCCTTGAGTATTTTCTGGCAAATAGTCAAACTCCACTCGACCTGGGTAGACTTTGAGATCCACGAGGTAGACAGGCCGTTGTTTCTCTAAAACCCGTTTCACAATCGCACCAGGGACGACTTCTGCTTTGGGGCCAAAAACGCCACGTCGTAGCAACATTCGCCCTTGGTACCAAACCACGAGCGATCGCGTCACCGTATTGGTGAGCAAAATGCGCGAAGTCCAAGCTAACTCAGTTTGCACTTCAACAGGTAGATCGGGCGCAAATTCTAACCCCTCTTCACCCACTAAAGTCACAGCATCGGGCGATCGCGGCTGAATCCGTTGCCACAATAGCCCCGTTAAAATCAATAAGGCACTTAAAATCACGCCCAAGGCATCGGAGCGAGCTTGAGAATCGGTCAAAGCGGGGGTCAACAGGCGGTTGACGAGTAACAAGCCACCTGCCAAACTACCAACAACAATCGGTAAGCGACGTAAAACTTGATTTGAATCGGGTTTCGCCATGCCTCAAGGCCAGATGATTCCTATTTATTGATCCTAATCGATAGAATGTTTCCGGTTGCGCCAGCAGAGCATCCGATCTCAACAATGGGTAATGACTCAATAGCAAACAGTGAGCAGCATGGAGGCCAGTAAAGAGTGCTAGACCTAGTCAGTTCAGGGTTCGTTTCTCTGTGGCTCAAAATCGCTGGAGTGCCACAATCAATCCAGCCAGAGGAGTTGTTGGCAGCTTGGACTGCACCCGGACTGGTTTTGTCTCATCAGCCAGACCCCGCTGCCGTCGTAGCGTTAGAGCAATATCTACAGGACTTAACTGCCACAGGTGTAACTGAAACCAACCAAGGCATTTGGATTCAGTCAGGCTATCACCTCCTGGCTGACCACCAAGGTACCGAACCCTTACCTGCCGCATCTTTGACCAAAGTTGCCACGTCCTTAGCGGCTCTAAAAACTTGGGGGCCAGATCATCAATTTGAAACTTTAGTCAGTGCTACAGGCCCGATTCAAAACGGGGTGCTGCAAGGAGACTTGGTTATTCAGGGTAACAACGACCCCTTCTTTGTGTGGGAAGAAGCGATCGCCCTCGGAAACGCCCTCAATCGCTTAGGCTTGCGGCAAGTTACAGGCAATTTGATCATCACAGGCAACTTTGCCATGAACTATGAGGTGAATCCGCAAGTCGCCGGAGCCTTCCTCAAGCAAGCCCTCAATTCTCAGCAGTGGTCAGACGAAATTACCGCTCAGCACCAAACTTTACCAACTGGTACGCCCAAACCTCAAGTCGCGATCGCCGGGAATGTCCAAGTTGCAACGCTGCCGATCCCCAAACAGATTGCGCTGCTGCGGCACCAATCTTTACCTCTGGCTCAAATCTTGAAGCAAATGAACATCTACAGCAACAATGCCATGGCTGAGATGTTGGCGGCCTCGGTAGGCGGGGAGCAGGTCGTGGCTCAACTTGCCTCTCAATCCGCTGGGTTTCCGCGCCACGAAATTCAACTAATCAATGGCTCAGGATTGGGGCCAGAAAACCGCATCTCTCCTCGCGCTATCTGCGCCATGTTTATGGCAATCGAAGCGTATCTGCGCCCGCGAAACATGACCATAGCTGATTTGTTTCCGATTTCAGGACGCGATGTTGGCACCCTTATCGATCGCACGATCCCGACCACTGCGGTTGTGAAAACGGGGACGCTTTGGAATGTCAGCTCACTGGCTGGAGCATTACCTACTCGCGATCGCGGCCTGGTGTGGTTTGCGATTATTAATCGGGGTGAGGATCTCGATGGCTTGCGGCATCGACAAGACGGGCTATTGCAAAATCTCGTGCAGAAATGGGGTGTTTCTCCAACAGTTGCGGCAGCGATCGCCCCTAGTATGGCAACGCAAAAATCAGACCCCTCAAACTCTACGAGCGATCGCACTGCTAGCAACTCTGCGACAACAACCCTCAGTCAACCTGCCCGCACCCTACCGTGGCTAACTGAGACATCGGCTCAACTGACCACACATCCCCATAGCAGTCAGCGTCATACTTCTTTTGCACTGGGTGACCAGGCGCGCAACGAAATTTTGTATCAAGTTGAAGCAGGCAAGAACGCTAATCAAGTTAGGGGATAATTTCTGTCACCACTCTGCCACCACTCACCACAATATTTTGATCTTGTAGCGTGCCAGAAGCCCGTGGCCCTTTGAGGTTAAAGGGTGGATCTACCTGGCTATAAACAACATTGCCGGTTGCATCAATTTGCTGGGTGGGAATGTACCACGTCAATTGGTCAGCGGTCAGTTGCGATTGTTTGCGCTGCCCCTGACCCTGGACATTGCCTGTCAAATAAAAGATCCGAGGTTGCAGTTCAACGCGCCCTTGGTTGCCAGTTAGCGTGACTTGTTGCTCTCGATGAACTACTTGTACGGGTTGGTCAGAAGCAACGGTTTGGGCATTCAGATCCCAAACCATCGAATTACTAGCGATTTGCAGCGGTGGGTCAGCGAGTGACAATTGAGCATCTTGTTTTAAGGTTGCTACTTTGGTTTTTAAGTTGACTTCTGCTTGGTTTCCTAGAGCTTGATCCGTCACGACTTCACCCGTGTAGCGATCGATTTGCACAGGTTTGTCAGCCGTGACTAGTTGTTGTGCCATCTGCCAAACCAGGTGCTCAGTTTTGAATCCCAGCGCTGGATCTTTGGACTTAGCAACCACTTGCCCAAAAAATTCTATGCGTCGCGATCGGCTGTAAGCTTTGGCTTCCTGAGCTGATGCTTGCAATTGTGGATGAGTCCCGGTGAGATTATTGCGCACCCACAAAATATCTTCTTTGGGTCGCCACTCTAACTCGTTACCCTGCAAAATCGCCCCACTTTGGACATCGGTCGCCACAATCTGATCTTTCAACAAGATTGTCTGCCCATCTTTGCGCACTTCGCCTGAGCGGGCCTTAATTTTATAAACCAACTTACCGTCTTGAAACAGTTCTCCCTCAGGAGCTTGAACAGTCGCAACTTTTTGGTCTTGGCTATAGCGGGCTTGTTTAGCTTTCACCTTCCATAGCAGTTTTCCCTGCTCGTTGACCTGCTCTAAAGTGACATCGTTAAAAGTTAAGTTGTTTTCAAAGCTTTGTACCGCGCTGCTATCTTGCGCTAATTTGTCAGCCGTGCGCTTGTTTTTCTGCCCTCCACAAGCGTTGGTACCCACAAGGAGCACTACCAGCAATAACTGCAAAGTTGTGATTGGTAAGCTACGACCCGCAGGCAGCCTCAGATTTAACTCAGACACCATTTATGATCCTCGTCTGTCAATTTTTAGCAGCCAGGCTGGACAGGTGATGCCTTCGCCATTTAACTACGATGACGCAGGCTAACCGCGATTGCTTCCCACCGACGGCAAATTTGCGCTCAATTTAAACAAAATCAGGGCGCAAATACAACGCCCTGACGAATAGTTGATTTTAGACAAAGTTTTTAGTTCGAGTTGGATGATGCATTAACAGCTCATTCTTCTCGAAAGCATTGCAAGTCGGCTTATCTCTCTTCA
>CBIHQL010000205.1:0-7208 GCA_966211855.1 uncultured bacterium | reverse complement strand
CTGACTTCCAAATCGACCAAAGACAGCATTTCGCTCCTATCTTAAAGGCTTTAGCAGAGACCCCCGCGACTGACCTACCTCCCCAGGCTCTCATAGAGCGAATTGACTCCATCTTGCAAGCATTACGCCAAGCCACTTATTACAGCATCTTGGCTCCGCTCAGTGCAGCCCTGCGCCAGTCAGTCTTTAAGGTATCTGATGACGTGCTCGACCAAAGTCAAACACCAGAATTATCAGCTTTGCGATCGCTCCAAGATTTAGCTCTTGCCCATCGCCACCTCGTCACATCTTTGGAGAGCAACCCATCGCAAACTCCCACTCTATTTGCGGCTCTCGCCGAACAACCCGATGGTCAAGTAGTGCTAGAGCAACTGGAGCAATTTCTGGAAACCTACGGCTATTTGAGTGAAGTCGGCACTGATATTGCTGTCCCTACCTGGCGAGAAGACCCCCAGCCCGTACGCGATTTATTTACCCAATTCTGGCTCAATCCGCCTGAGCCTCGCAGTTCTGCAACCTCAGCAGCATCCCGCAACTGGAAAACTCAACAAGTGCAGCGGCGGGTCAACATTAAAGGCAAAGTTACAGAAATTTACAGTAAATTGCTGGCTGAGTTGCGCTGGAGTTTTGTGGCGCTGGAATCAATCTGGCTAGAAACAGGGGTTCTCACGGCAACAGGCGATATTTTTTGGCTAGAGTTTGCCGAAATTTGGCGACTGGTTAACAATACCGACACCCAACTGCGCGATCGCTTACCCCAACTCGTTGCAGAGCGGCGATCGCATCTAGAGCAAGACGCTCAACTGACCCAAGTGCCGATGCTGGTCTATGGCAATCCGCCCGCCATCAGCAGCCTCAACCTGAACAACTGGCAAGCCTCTCAACGGTTGCAGGGCATTGGAGCTAGCCCCGGACAAGTCGAGGGTCGGGTGAAAGTTCTCCGTACCCTCCAGGCGATCGCTGACATTGATCGTGAAACGATTTTAGTGGTTCCTTACACCGATTCGGGTTGGGCACCGCTTCTCGCTAGAGCTGGGGGACTGATCGCCGAAGTGGGTGGGCGACTCTCTCATGGCGCGATCGTGGCACGAGAGTATGGCATCCCAGCCGTGATGGATATCCACAACGCCACCCATCAATTGAAAGATGGTCAGTGGGTGAGGATTAATGGTCAACAGGGAACGGTCGAAATCTTATAGAGCTTGAGCGTTGATGATAAACTTCACCCTAGGTTTTGAAGGCAGATCATTCTAATGGTCAACGTTGGGGTCTCGTTATCTTCTTTGGCAGGAATGTTTCTGGTTGGCCTGGGCCTAGTTGTCCCTTTATTGGCTTTTGTCGCTTTAGTTCGCAATCCACGACAACCCAGAAGCGTAGTAGGACTGGTTCAAGATCTTGCCCTTGCTGTTATCTATCTGGTGTGTGGCGGAATTGTATTTTTTCAAGGTTGGCGACAAGATCCATCCCTACAATTTGCTCAGCTCCTCATGACCCTGGCGATCGCTTATTTATCGCTTAAAGATCTGCTGCTTCGGCTGAACAGATAGCAAGCTCAGAATCGGAGAAGCTTACAACTATTCTCTGAGCTGTGTCTCTAATGAAGTAAGGCAGCAATTGGAAACAGCAAATACTCCAAGAAAAAGAGTTTCCAAATGAATTGATAAAAGCTGGCGATCGCGACTTTGTCATCTAAATTGACTCGCCGACTCCGCCACCACATTAATCCCAAAAGCAAGCCATGAGTGAGAACGAGAAAGGTAGAATTTGTCCCCGGCAAGTTTCCTAATCCTGCAACGATCATGCCGATGTAGCAAGCTGTTAACACCCAGCGAGATAAGTTGAAAACCGCTTTTGCTCCGAGCCGAATCGTCAAGGTTCTGATGTTGTATTGGCGATCGCCATCCATGTCAGGAATATCTTTAAAGATCGCGATCGCGAAGGTAAATACCAAAATAAATAGGGTGAGCGCCCAGATTGTGAGTGGAATGCCGGGTTCTGCATTAAGAGACTGCCGATAGTGCAGAAATAGCCCCAAGTTCACAATCACCCCACGCACCGAAAAGATGCACAACGAGGCCCAAAAGGGAAACCGTTTTAACCGAAGGGGTGGCAGTGAATAAGCTGTGCCAATTGCCAAGCTTACCCCCACCGTTGCTAGCAACCAACCACCTTGTAGACCCGCCAACCCAAAGGCTAATAACCCAGTCGTGGCGACGATCGCTAGCCCTTGAGCACGAGTGAACTCCCCAGATGCGAGAGGCAAGTGAGGCTTGTTAATGCGATCAATCTCAACATCTTCTAGTTGATTCAACCCCACAATGTAAACGTTGCCCAACAGACACGTGATCCACGCACCCAGCAGCCAGCCAATTTGAGCCAGGTGCCAGGGCATGGGCATGAAAGTCAAGGTAATCACATACAAGGCCAACACGCTCAAGCTGGTGCCAATAATGGTATGTGGTCGAGAAAACTTCCAAAGCGCCCATAACCAAGCAGTTGATTGATGGCGAGAATCGAGCTGAGCGGGGGAAATCAGCGATTTTTGACGAGAAATTTGGCTCATGAATGCCTAAATCTATAACTGCGCTTGATTTTAAGCAACCGCGTCAAGGTTAACAGCGATCGCAAGATAGAACCGTACTGAGCCGTTAGCTGCTCAACGGGAAAATCTATTACTTAGTAGCCGTCAGCAAACCGAATCGAATCAGACCTTGCTCATAGCCCCGCCGCATTAGCCCTAACGCCAGCGCGCCCTGAATGGTTGTCCAACCCGACATCAGCACTCCCAAAATTGCGGTCGGGTTCAAAGCCGACTCAATTACCTTGTCCCAAAAGGGGGCAACCGCATCTGACCAGTCAGCCGTGCGGATATTTTGCAGGCCGAGTTGTTGGGCGATCGCCTCATAGTCTGGCAACGAAATCACGTAAGGCAAGCAATAAACGCGATAAATATCTGCCAGCAGTTGCCGCTCGTCAGCCGTCAGGGGTGTTTCTGGTGTGGTTGGGCGATGACACCAAGTCGCCATGATCAACGTGCCACCAGGCTTCAACACGCGGTAACACTCTTGCAAAAATCGGCGTTTGTCGGGCATATGCTCCCCGCTTTCCAGTGACCATACGAGGTCAAAAGCGTTGTCAGGAAAAGGAGTATTGAGGGCATCGGTCACCGAAAACTGCGCACTGGGGCGGTGACTGCGATCGCCCATCCCTGCACTGGCGGCTCGCTCTGTGGCTCGGTTTGCCTGCACTGGGCTTAAAGTAATTCCAGTTGCGATCGCATTGTATTTTTCTGCTAGGTAAAGAGAGCTGCCACCAATGCCACAACCCACATCTAGCAAGCGATCGCACTGCTCAACTCCGGCCCATTTCAGCAGCTCTTCAATCAGGTCAATTTGGGCTTGGCGTCGCTCTTTGCGCTCGGTTCCCGTTGGCCCGTAATAACCATGATGCATGTGCTCACCCCAAACCTGTTCCCACAAGCCAGAGGAGGCATCATAAAATTGCTGAATTTGCTGGTATAGGGTTGAGGTCATAGACTTGGAACTCGAAACGGTCGCAATCAGCCTAGCAGAGCCAACCCCAGAACCGAATCACCTTGCGATAGAAATTTTGTTGAGGCAAGAAAATTCTCATGTCGTTATCTCAAGAATTGTGGCAGGCTAATCAAGACCTCGCGCAAGCTTGCCTCACGCATCCGTTTGTGCAGGGTATTGGTGATGGCACCTTACCCAAGTCTCAGTTTGCTTACTACGTGGGTCAAGATGCCTTTTTTCTCGAAGCGTTTGCCCGTGCCTACAGTATTGCCGCTGCCAAAGCGCCTGACTGGGAAGGCTTCGGTATTTTCCATACCCTAGCGGGCGGTGTCTTGGAAGAGTTGCAACTGCATCAACACTATGCTCAGCAATGGGGGGTTGACTTGCAACAGGTAAATCCGGGTGCCGCCACTCGTCGCTACACAGACTTTTTGCTAGCAACCGCTTGGGGTGGAGATGCAGGATTAACCACAGCGGCGATGGTGCCTTGCATGCGCTTGTATGCTTTTCTCGGTCAGCAACTCGCTACGCAACAAACCAGTGAGCACGCCTATAGTAATTGGATCAAAACTTACAATCATCCAGATTTTGAACAACTAGCGCGCCAACTCGAACAACTCAGCGATCGCGACATCCACAACTCAACCGTAGCTCACACAACTTATCGCTACGCCATGCAGTGTGAGCGGGATTTCTTTCAAGCTGCTTGGGAAACATCGAGCCCTTAAAACCTGAAGGCGATATTATCACTCCGCTGATGCCAAGCACCACAGACAAGAGTAAGCTCTTTCTACAGGCTTCATTTTTAGTTACGTTCTAATTTCTTGTCAGTGTTTCTTCATCAACTCCATGACTGTTTCACGCACCATTTGTCTAGGGTTTTTGACCGTGATTGCTGTGGGCACATTTTTGTTGATGCTGCCTTTCTCAACGAGCAGCGGCACCTGGAATGACCCGATTGTGGCTTTATTTACAGCCACTTCAGCGGTTTGTGTCACGGGCCATATCGTCGTCGATACAGGCAGCTACTTTTCTCACTTTGGTCAAGGATGTATTTTGGCTCTGGTTCAAGTGGGAGGGTTAGGTTACATGACCGCTACCACTTTTTTATTGCTGATTTTGGGACGCAGATTTGGTCTTCGTGACAAGGTTGCTTTACAACAAGCCCTAGACCGACCTGGGATGCAAGGCGTGGCTCAAGTTCTGCGCTCAATCATTGCCGTAACATTGATTTTTGAATTAACTGGAGCTTTTGTTCTTCTCATTGTTTTCGTCCCTAAGTTTGGTTGGGGCGAAGGCTTATGGCTATCACTCTTTCACAGCGTGAGTGCATGGAATAATGCTGGATTTAGCCCCTTCTCAGACAATTTAACGGGTTATCAATCTTCAATCATAGTTAACCTAATCATTCCAGGATTAATTATTTTCGGCGGCATTGGTTACGAAGTCATTTTTGAAATGTTTCTTTGGTTGCGCGATCGCTTGCTTAAGAAACCCGAAAAAATTATCTTTTCTCTTAATTTCAAGGTGGCAGTCAGCACTACTTTAGTTCTTCTTGCAGTTGGAACTATCTCTATTTTTCTGACAGAACTCAATAATCCAGATACATTAGGAAGCTTAGATATAAAAACTAAAGTATTAACTTCTTGGTTTCAAGCAGTCACACCCAGAACTGCTGGATTCAACACCCTAGACATGAGTAAAATGACACCTACCAGTCTCTTTATCATGATTGGTCTCATGTTTATTGGTGGTAGCCCTGGCGGTACAGCAGGAGGCATTAAAACAACCACTTTTAGAGTATTAACTAGTTGCACCAAAGCAATTTTGCAAGGAAAAGAAGACGTAGTCCTTTATAAAAGGCAGGTTCCTTTTTCTTTAATCCTAAAAGCCGTTGGCGTTACGGTTGGTTCTGCTGCGACCGTAATCATCATAACTACATTAATTACAATTACAGATACCCAGGCTAGCTTCATTCAAATTCTGTTTGAAGTCATGTCAGGCTTCTGCACCGTTGGCCTTTCTACAGGTATTACTGCTGGTCTTTCAACCTTTGCCAAATTGATGATCATTGCCAGTATGTATATCGGGCGAGTTGGTGTTTTGTTACTAATCGGAGCTATTTTGGGTGACCCTACTCGCAGCTCAATTCGCTATCCCGAAGAAAATCTTTTGGTGGGTTAGTAAGGTGCTCTTAAATCTTGATAAGCTTAAAAATTATCAAGATTGTTGATAGCAAAATTGATTCATCGAAACATTTCAGAAAGTTATCAATTTGGGGTTAATTTGTGAATCTGTCTTCACTGAGCTTTTTTCGTAGTCTCCGCACTGATAATAAACAGTTTGCGGTCATTGGTTTAGGACGATTTGGTCGAGCGGTTTGCGCCACACTGCACAATATGGGTTACGAGGTGTTGGGCGTTGACTCCGATGAGAGAAGGGTCAATCAAATTCTTACGGATCAACTTGCTGCCCACGTCATTCAACTAGACTCTACAGAGCCTACAGCCCTAAAAGAAGCCGGCATTTTTGAGTTTGATACGGTCATTATTGCGATCGGTAACTATGTCGAAGAAAGTGTGATTACCACTCTCAATGTTAAAGAGGGAGGGGTGCCACATGTGGTTGCCAAAGCGTCGTCCGAGATTCACGAAAAGCTGCTACGTAAAGTCGGGGCGGATCACGTAGTTTTCCCCGAACACGAGATGGGGTGTGCTTTAGCGCGATCGCTCACCAAACCCGGCATTCTCGATCGCTTTGAGCTTGACCCCGAACATACCATCGTTGAGTTAATCGTTCCAGAAGAGTTTGATGGCAAGACGATTTCTGAGCTAAAACTACGGACTCGATACGGCTTAAATTTGCTGGCAGTCAGTCAAGAAGGCAAATTTGAAATTAACCCCGAGCCGCATCACCGCCTACGTAAAGGTTCAGCGATGGTGGTCATTGGCTCCAATCGAGGAGTTGAGCAACTCCCTATCTAATAGTTCACCCCTGCACTCTGGTTCGCGAAGCAGGGAAAAGTCATGCTTATGGACTGGATTCTCAAAACACTTGCCACTGCGGCGGCTCTGTAGGGTGGCTGCCCGTCTCCGGCTTAAAGCGGACACTGACCACCATTCAGACTAAATTTTGTTCTTAAATTAGCCCTCCTATGCCCCATCGAGTCATTGGTCTAATTAGCGGTACTTCTGTAGATGGTATTGACGCTGCTTTGGTCGAAATTTCTGGCTTAGAAACTGACCTTAAAGTGCAACTGGTGGCAGGGGCAACCTATCCTTATCCTGAAACTCTGCGATCGCAAATTTTGGCTGTTTGTGGAGGAACCGCCCTCTCAATGGCAGAACTTGCCGCCCTTGATGATGCGATCGCCAGTCAATTTGCCCAAGCCGCTTTAGCCATTCAAACTGGGCATCCCTCGGCAGAATTGATTGGTTCTCACGGGCAGACGGTCTATCATCGCCCACCGCAAGCCATGACTCCATCGAATTCAGATGCTCCTACCACGTCCTTAGGCTACAGTTTGCAACTCGGTCGAGGAGCCGCGATCGCCCAACTCACAGGCATCCCCACCGTCAGCAACTTCCGTGTAGCCGATTTAGCAGCAGGGGGAGAAGGCGCGCCTCTTGTCCCTCGTGTCGATGCTTATCTGCTCAGTCACCCAACTCAAACTCG
>CBIHQL010000204.1:0-7219 GCA_966211855.1 uncultured bacterium | reverse complement strand
AGCTAATGCGTTCTCCCTCACCTTGCAAAGTGTTGTAGAGATCTTCAGCACTTAAGTGGTTGCCTTTCGGGAGATTTTGAAAAACCTGAAGAATCGTCTCTCGCTGAGGTGTTAGCCGCCAACCTTTCTCGTTCAGTTCGGCCTTTAGTGAAGCCGCCGTGTAGAGAGACATAAGTACCTTCCCAACAACGTCTCTTTATTGAGAAAGCATACACAATCAACAAGGTGATTATCAAGAGCCACACCTTGTTGAGAACAATATTTAATAGATTCTTTAGTACGAATTTATCATCAATCTTGGTGAATGATGCCAGGAAGACGAAAAATTCTGCAATTAATCACTTGTCTTCCTGGCAATGAGCCGTTAGCTCAACGATTCGAGATAATCGCGGACTCGATTACGGCGCTTGGGCTGACGCAACTTTTGCAAGGCTTTGGCTTCAATCTGGCGCACTCGCTCCCGTGAGAGATCGAGAGCACGACCAATTTCTGCCAGAGAGTAAGGATGTCCATCACCTAAGCCAAACCGCATTAAGATGACATCGCGTTCCCGGCTGGTGAGGTCAGTTAGCAATTGTTGAAGGTCACGTCGGAGAGCTTCCCGCATCAGGGTTTCTTCGGGAGACACATCTTCGGTTTCCAGCAAATCGCCTAACTCGGTGTCTTTCTCCTTGCCTACCTTGGTTTCTAAAGAGACAGAGCGAGGTACCCGCAACAAGACTTCTCGCACTTGGGGAGCTGTCATCTCTAACTCGGTGGCAATATCCTCGATTGTTGCCATCCGGCCCTTCTCTTGAGAGATTTTACGCTGGGCTTTTTTGATTTTGTTGAGCTTCTCAGTGATGTGAACTGGCAGGCGGATGGTACGGCTTTGGGTCGCGATCGCCCGCGTAATCCCTTGGCGGATCCACCAGTAAGCATAGGTGCTGAAGCGGTAACCTTTGGTGGGGTCAAATTTCTCGACAGCTCTTTCTAGACCAAGAGTGCCTTCTTGAATCAGATCAAGGAGTTCTAAGCCCCGGTTTTGATACTTTTTAGCCACAGACACGACTAGGCGGAGGTTCGCCTTAATCATGTGTTCTTTAGCTCGGATGCCTTCGGATTGAACTTGTTCTAGCTCGGTGACAGACAACTCAACAATTTCTGCCCAACGCCGTTTACCTTGCGCCAAGATGGGCTTGAGATCAGCAACCGTGACTTTAGCCTGGGTAGCCCAGCGCTCTAAAGAAGGACGATGGCCCAGTTGGGAGGTCAAGTAATCGTGAGCTTCGATTAACTGAACGTATCGCTGAATAATTTCATCTTCTGCGGCAGCTTCATTCCGGAGTTCCAATAGCCGCATGTAGCGTTGTACCCGTTGTGCTTCAGAGACTTCTTCATCGCGTCCCAACAAGCGCACACGACCAATTTCTTGGAGGTACAAGCGCACTAAATCGGTGGTTCGACGGCTAGCAGTTTTGCGGAAACTACTAACAGGATCTGCATACCCCATTTCTAGCTCAACCAGATCATCAGCAGTTGGCTCAATTGAGTCGCTATCGATCTGAAAGCTAGAGGCATTCAGTTGATCGTCGTATTCTGCATCAGCGTAAAAAGGTGTTGCTGGCATAGTGATCGTCTCAGTCACTCCGGGTAACAATGGGGCTGACTAGCTGGGTCTCGTTGCTATTATTCCCGCCCTATCAGACTTCAGAACGCCAATAAAGTTCCATGCTGAAAATGTCAAGGGTTTTGAAGAGATTTTGCACCGAGATTAACCCTGATGAGAAAGATAAGCGTTCCTAGACTGGGGCGGAGATGGGGCTATTTTCGGTCAACCTAAGATGATCTTGGCAAGCACCTTAGCTCCTCCGTAGCCTCTTAGCCCTCATTACTAAGGATTTGTGAGGTTTTAGAGTGAGTACCTAAAACTATAGGGGGAGGCACAAGCAAGACAAGTGACCTAGGTCAGATGCTAGGTTAATCTACATCACTTGTTAGGGTATTTCCTGATCACTTGGCAAACTTCACTAGATCTATAAGCAGTTGAGCGATCGCCAAGTTTGCAACAAAAAGTGAGTAATGCCTGACAACAACCTAAGTCATTGTTTGTGAACCGTACTCAGGTTTTGCATCCCGGAGCATTAAGGCAGCGGCGGCTTGTTGAGGAGTGACTTCGCCTTGCAGTAAACGGTAGACCTGATAGGAAATTGGCATCGAAATTTGAGATTGACGGGCGACATCCACGAGCACCTGTGTGGTGTTAACGCCTTCAGCCGTTCCTTCTAAGGTAGCCAAAACTTCTGCGAGTGTCTTGCCTTGCGCTAAGCCATACCCGACTTGATAGTTGCGGCTCAAGACGCTATTACAGGTGGCAAGCAAATCTCCCAGCCCTGCCAGACCATAAAAAGTTTCAGTTTTCGCACCCCAATGCGTGCCGATGCGAATAATTTCGGCAAGACCGCGAGTGACTAAGGCCGCTTTAGCGTTGGTGCCCAGTTGAAGCCCATCGCAAGTTCCGACCGCGATCGCAATCACATTCTTGAGAGTTCCGCCTAACTCAACTCCGAGGGGGTCAGGGTTGGTATATACGCGAAAAACATTAGAAGAAAACACGGCTTGCACAGTTTGGGCAGCAGCTTCTTGAGTGCTGGCAACCGCAGTCGCCGCAGGTAAGCCTTGCTGAATTTCTTTGGCAAGGTTGGGGCCAGAGAGTACTACAACCGAGTTGCTGGGAAAGGCTGTCTGCCAAATTTGTGAAGGGGTACAGGTTGTACCGGGCTCTAGACCTTTAGTTGTGGTAATCAATAACGTTTCAGGGGCGATCGCTAGGGCTTGTAATTGCTCAGCTACCGATCGCACCCCAGCCATCGACACCGCCGATAAGATGATGTCGGCTTCTTGCACCGTTTCGACTAAGCTATGTGGGCTGCTGCGCGACCATACACGCACCTCATGGCCTTGACGACTTGCCAAGGCTGCCAACGTAGAACCCCAAGCACCTGCTCCTAAAACTGCTAGCCTTACCACTGAACCTTTCTCAACTCAGCGATTCATTCACAGGTAAGTCGATAGGGCGGGGATACTGCTCCATCAAGCGCCGCACTTCTTCGGCATGGTAAGAGCTGCGGGTTAAAGGTGACGATACAACCTGTAAAAAGCCGATCGTTTCACCAAACTCTCGCCAAGCATCAAATTGAGCCGGAGTCACAAACTCATTCACGCCTAAGTGTTTGGCAGTGGGTTGAAGATACTGACCGATGGTTAAGATATCGCAATCCACAGCACGAAGGTCTTGCATAACGGCGCGGACTTCCTCGTCAGTTTCGCCTAAGCCGACCATGATCCCTGATTTGGTATAAACCCAAGGAGCCAAGTCTCGCGATCGCTGCAATAGCTCTAACGTGCGAGCATAGTCACCTTGCGGGCGCACCCGGCGATATAACCGAGGAATCGTTTCGGTGTTGTGGTTCAGCACTTCGGGGCGAGCTTGCAAAATGATCTCCAACGCTGCCCAGTTGCCACACAGGTCAGGAATTAAAACTTCAATAGTGGTGTTAGGAGAAATCGCCCTGACAGCTTGAATGCACTTCACAAACTGCTCTGCCCCACCATCGGGCAAGTCATCGCGATTGACCGAGGTGATCACGACATGATTTAAGCGCAATCGCTGCACCGCTTGAGCCAGACGGTCGGGTTCGGTGGGGTCGAGAGGTTTGGGCTTTTTCTCAAAGTCAATGTCACAGTAAGGGCAAGCCCGTGTACATGCTGGCCCCATAATTAAAAATGTTGCCGTCCCATGATGGAAGCACTCGCCGATATTAGGGCAAGAAGCTTCTTCACATACAGTATTTAGGTCAAGATCACGAAGAATCTCTTTGACGTTGCCGACTCGCTCCCATTGCGGAGCTTTAACCCGTAACCACTCTGGTTTAACGATCACGCTGCGTTTTGATTGCGGAAGTTTTGTAGATCAATCTTAACAAGTTGCGGGTCATTACAATACGTAACTGGTTGTGATACGCTAAACTTGATCGAGTGATTTAATCACGGGATGTAGCGCAGCTTGGTAGCGCACTTCGTTCGGGACGAAGGGGCCGCAGGTTCAAATCCTGTCATCCCGATTGCTAAAAGAAAAAACCCCTTCTGGAAAGCTTCCAAAAGGAGTATGAAGAACAATTAAGCTTGAGAGCGGCAAGGCACTAAACCTGCACAACTCCGCCAGCAGCTTGGAGACGAGCACGTGCCCGCTTCAGCGCTTGCAATGCCTGGATTTGTTCTTGGCGACTTCCAGATTGCACTTGGTTCATCCGCGCTTCGGCTTCGTTGTAGGCAGTTCGTGCTGCATCCAGATCAATCTTGTCGCCACGTTCAGCGCCATTGACGAGAATGGTGACTTCATCAGCTTCGACTTCAGCAAAGCCACCCATGAGGGCGATCGCGACCCACTCTTTACCAGGGCGAACGCGCATCACACCTGTATCCAAAGCGGTGAGCAGAGGAGCGTGACCGCTGAGGATTCCCAGTTGTCCGGTGGTGCTGGGCAAAACGACTTCTTCAGCCGTAGAATCCCAAACAGTTTTGTCTGGGGCAATTACACGTACAGTTAAGGTCATAAAAATCTCCAGGGCTTAGGGTAACAGGCAAAGGGCAAGAGGCTAGTCACTGAAAACAGCACTAACCTCATGTAGGTTTACCTTGCAGTTACTTGCTGCCAGCCTTGAGTTTTTCGGCCTTAGCGATCGCCTCGTTGATATCACCAACTAGGTAGAACGCTTGCTCCGGCAGATCATCGAGCTGACCAGACAGAATCATCTGGAAGCCTTTGATGGTGTCTTGCAGGGTTACGTACTTACCAGGAGATCCGGTGAAGACTTCAGCAACGAAGAAGGGCTGAGACAAGAAGCGTTCGATCTTCCGAGCGCGAGCCACGGTCAAGCGATCGTCTTCAGACAATTCATCTAGACCCAAGATGGCGATGATGTCTTGCAGTTCTTTGTAGCGCTGTAGGGTTGATTGCACAGCACGAGCGGTGTTGTAGTGCTCGTCACCTACGATCGCGGGCTGCAACATGGTCGAAGCAGAGTCTAGGGGGTCTACTGCGGGGTAGATCCCTTTAGAAGCCAAACCACGAGACAATACGGTGGTACCGTCGAGGTGGGCAAAGGTGGTTGCAGGTGCGGGGTCGGTCAAGTCGTCCGCAGGGACGTAAACCGCTTGGATGGAGGTGATCGAACCTTCGGTGGTTGAGGTAATCCGCTCTTGCAGGTCACCCACGTCAGTACCCAAGGTAGGCTGATAACCTACCGCAGAAGGCATCCGACCGAGCAGTGCCGATACTTCAGAACCTGCTTGGACGAAGCGGAAGATGTTGTCGATGAACAACAACACGTCTTGCTTGTTGACATCACGGAAGTATTCCGCCATGGTCAAAGCGGTCAGACCAACCCGCATTCTAGCCCCAGGTGGTTCGTTCATCTGACCGTAAACGAGTGCGATCTTGGAGCTGTTGAGGTCGTCTTTGTTGATAACCCCAGACTCGATCATTTCGTTGTAGAGGTCGTTCCCTTCGCGGGTACGTTCGCCCACACCACCGAACACAGACACACCACCGTGCTGAGTTGCGATGTTGTTGATCAATTCCATCATGATGACGGTTTTGCCCACGCCTGCACCGCCAAACAGACCGATCTTGCCACCCCGACGATAGGGGGTCAGCAGGTCGATCACCTTGATGCCCGTTTCAAATACGGAGGGCTTCGTTTCGAGGTCGGTCAGTTTGGGAGCGGGACGGTGAATCGGAAGGGTTTCTTGGTTGTTGACGGGGCCTTTGTTGTCAACAGGCTCGCCCAACACGTTGAAAATCCGACCGAGGGTTGCAGTTCCAACCGGAACGCTAATTGCAGCGCCGGTATCAACTACTTCCATGCCACGAACCAAGCCGTCAGTAGAACTCATGGCGACGGCACGAACTTGGTTGTCGCCTAGAAGCTGTTGCACTTCGCAAGTAACGGAAACTTCTTGGCCGCCTTCGTTGGTGCCTTTGATCGTCAATGCGTTGTAGATCTTCGGCATTTGGCCGCTAGGAAACCGAACGTCTAAGACGGGGCCGATGATCTGAGAAACGTAACCAATATTTGTCTTTTCTGCCGTGGTGACCATGCTCGCGCCTATGTTGTGAACAGCTATTTCGAGTACTTAAGAACAGTCTTAAAAGTCGCCACTCTTCAGATTATCACTGAACGGCGATCGTAAATCTTTTTGAAGCTTGACTCGATCCCAAATTTCGGTTTCGCGCTTGTCTAGCCGACAACAACCGGGGCGATCGCTTCGTAGGGACACAGAGCTTCGATTAATTCTTCAGAAGTTTAAACCTGAGTTCGCCGGAACTGCCTCTACTCTTCAAGCCAACGTGAAGAAAACATCATCCCGTAGATCCTAGGCTTTAGAGCAGGGCATTCTGGAAGTTGTAAACACTGTGGAGCCAACAAGCCCATGACTATCTGGCTAGATTCTTCAGAAGAACCGGATGCAGATGAGGAGCTTCGGCTCTTAAAAGAGCAGATGTTAGGGAATACCCCAGTTCAGAGTACAAAGCAAGTGACTAGCTCCTCAGATAACACAGCGATTATTAATGAGTTGCAAAAAGCCTTAGAGCAAACGCTACAGGAGTTGCGCCAAGCCATCAGTGTTAATGCCGGGATTCAGAAAGATCTGCAACAGCAATGTCATCAAAGTAAATTGAAAGCTGTTGAATCTCATGAAAAGGCTCAAGCGTCCTTATCAAGCCATGACATGACGGCTGTTTTTGAGCACTCTATTGAGAAAGCTACCCGAATCAAGGTGGTGCAGGCTTTAAGGGAGCAGGCTGACCAAGTGGAAAGCAAAACCAACGCTTTGAGAAAACACTTGACTAAGCTAGAGCAATTAAAAACTAAGTTTAAGAAACAAGCACAATTGATTAACCTACAAGTTGCCAAACCTAACGCTGATGCTGCTGTAGAGAGCCTCAAGCAACAACTTGGGTTAGAGCAAGCAACGCAAAAAAACTCATCGGTAGTTCATTTGCAATCTAAATCTCAACTGTTGGAGGATGCTGCCGTTGACGCGGAACTGATCGGACTCAAGAGGCAGTTAGATCAACTTTGACCTTTGTTGGTAGGGCGCGATCGCATAGTATTCAAAATCGCTAAATTCTTCGGCAAGCCCAAAGTCCTACCCAACCGAGCGCTAATAAGCC
>CBIHQL010000203.1:0-7263 GCA_966211855.1 uncultured bacterium | reverse complement strand
AGTTAATTGGTCGGCTGACCTTGAGCAACTATTTGGCTTGCAACCTGGCAGTTTTACAGGCACTTATACCGCGTTTTTAGAACGAGTACATCCCAGCGATCGCGATAGTGTTGCTCAAGCAGTTGACACTGCGATCGCCAATCATACAGGCTACAGGCAAGAGTACCGTACCATTTGGGCAGATGGCAGTTTGCATTGGCTCATGATTACCAGCCAATTGATTCTTGACGCTGCTGGTTACCCAAGTCGGATGATTGGCATGGCGATGGATATTACTCCACGTAAACAGGCTGAAATTGCTCTCCAGCAGCAAAATGAACGAGAGCAACTTCTGGGCATGATCAGCCAGCGCATTCGTCAGTCTCTTCGTCTTCAAGATATTTTGCAAACAACAGTAACTGAGGTACAACAGTTTCTCCAGGTCGATCGGGTATTGATCTGTCAACTAGATCAGGCAGGCGATGGCACCGTCATGACAGAATCAGTCGCCTCTGCTGAGTTGTCGATTTTAGGCAATCACTGTACTAATTCTCAAATTCATAGCGACTTTCTAAGTTACTCTCGCCAAGGTCAGGCGATCGCGGTTTCCAACCGAAACACTGCTGAGATCAACCCTTCTTATTTACAGTTAATGCAGCAGGTTGGGGCACAAGCAAGTTTAATGATCCCTTTGTTGCAAGGTGATCAGTTGTGGGGACTGCTCGTTGCTCACCACTGTGCTGCGCCTCGATCGTGGCAACCTTTTGAAATTGAATTACTCCAGCGCTTGGCTACTCAGCTAGCGATCGCCATTCAGCAATCTGAGCTATATCACCAAGTTCAGCAATTAAATTCTGGCCTAGAGCAACAAGTGCAAGATCGCACAACTCAGCTACAACAAGCTTTTGACTTTGAAGCTCGCCTCAAGCGGATTACAGATAAAGTGCGCGATAGCCTCGACGAAAATCACATTCTCGCAACCGCAGTAGAAGAGTTGGCAGTGGGCTTGAATGTTTTGTGTTGCAACGCAGCTCTCTACAATCTTGACCAATCAACTGCCCACATCAGCTACGAATATACCGCTTTGACCTCTAGCAAAGGCCAAACGATCAAAATGCGAGAGTTCCCCGAAATTTATAGCCAACTGCTGCAAGGACAGTATTTTCAGTTTTGCCTGCTTCCCACCAAATCAACCTTCACTGCAAAATCTATTTTGGCGTGCCCTGTATTTGACGACCAAGGAGTTTTAGGTGACCTTTGGCTATTTGCTCACGCCGATCAGGGCTTTGACGAACTTGAAGTGCGGCTCGTGCAGCAAGTTGCCAACCAATGCGCGATCGCTCTCCGGCAAGCTCGACTTTATGAGGCAGCTCAAACTCAAGTGAAAGCTCTGGAGCGGCTGAACTGGCTCAAAGACGATTTTTTGAGCACCGTGTCTCACGAATTGCGCACTCCTGTCTCTAACATCAAGATGGCAATTCAGATGCTTGAGTTGGCCCTCAAACAAGCCCACGCTGACCTGGGAGACACCTCCAAAATTGACCGCTATCTGCAAATTTTGCAAAGCGAATGCCAACGGGAAATCAGCCTCATTAATGACCTGCTCGATCTCCAACGCTTAGAGGCGGGTGGGCAAACGCAGAGGTTAGAAATTATTTATCTGCAAGATTGGCTAGCTGAGGTAGTGGAACCCTTTAAAGACCGAGCGCGATCGCATCAGCAACAATTGCAAATCAGCATACCGCCCGATCAAATGCCACCTCTGGTCACAGATGTCACGGGCCTAGAACGAATTATTAGTGAACTGATCAACAACGCTTGTAAATATACCCCCGCAGGTGAAGCGATCACCGTCCGAGCCGCCACCGAACCAGGTTGGGTAGAACTGCAAGTGAGCAACTCTGGGGTCGAAATTCCAGCTAGCGAACTGCCACGCATTTTTGAGAAATTTTATCGAATTCCTAACGGCAACCCCTGGAAGCAAAGTGGCACAGGTCTCGGTTTAACCCTCGTGCAAAGACTCACCGAGCATCTAGGCGGTCAGCTCTCGGTTCAGTCTACAGACGGGGTGACTACTTTTACTGTTCGCATCCCCAATCGGCTCAGCCAATTCGCTAACCCCAAGCAATCAGTGTACTAAACCAGAGCGCAAGCCTAACACTGCTGCTTGAGTGCGATCGTTGGCTCCAAGTTTATTCAAAATATTGCGGACATGGGTTTTGACGGTATCTAGCGTGATGTAAAGCTTTTGGCTGATATCTTCGTTTTTGTAACCTTCAACGATCAACTCTAAAATTTCTAGCTCCCGTCGGGTCAAAGAGTTGATGGCGATCAAAGTTTCGTCTTCTGGTTCTGCCGCGATCGCTGTAGAGCTATAAGAAGGGGCGATCGCCTCGCGTACACCAGCAGGTTGACGGGCTTGATAATGAGTCAGTACCACTCTAGCAATCACAGGATCTAGCCAAGAATTGCCTTGATGAGTCACTTGCAACGCTTCAAGCAAATTGCGGTAGTGGGTGCGATCTTTAACGCAGTAGGAGTCAGCACCAGCGGCAAATGCACTCATAACTAGGTTTTCGTTATCTTGGCGAGTAAACACCAACACATGGGGCGGGGTTACCTCTGTGTCGGCCCAAGCTGCTTTGATTTGGCGAATGACTTCAATACCACTCACATCAGGCAGTTCTAGATCTAGGATGACGACATCCGGCTGTAGATCTTGCACCAAGAGCAAGCCTGCTTGACCGCTGCCCGCTTCTCCTACGACTGAGATATCGCTGTGTTGCGTTAAGGCTGCTTGAATGCCATACCGAGTTAGCTCGTAGGCTTCAATCAAAACAACACGAATTTCACTCATGCTCTACCTTCACACTGCCTGATAATGACTTTGTGGATGTAACAAAGCTGCCATCCAGACGTTACTTTCTTCTTAAAAGTGCCCACTTGAAAAAATTTCGTATTTTAAGCTCTTGCACCCGCCAAAACTAAACTCAACACTAAATTTTCACAAGATGACCCCCCTCAAGTTCACACGCATGAACAGTCAAGTTGTGAATTCAGCCCAGAGCCTCGGAGTTGAGTCGCTAACTTTAATCAAGAGCGATCGCTGCATCATACCACTGGGCTTGTGGGGGTTGAGTTTCAGCAATTAATCGTCCTTGAGACACCACAGCCCGCACCGTTGCCCGTCGCCGTATTGCCTCATAGCGATCGCTCGCATCTAACACGATCAGGTTAGCGGGTTTACCTACATCTACCCCATATTGGTCAGTCATTCCTAGCGTTTTGGCACCGTGCCACGTCACCATGTCATAACAAGCATCAATTTCTGCCATCCCCGTCATTTGGCAGACATGCACCGCCATCCAAGCCACATCCAGCATGTTACCTGTGCCCAAGCTGTACCAAGGGTCTTGCACACAGTCATGGCCCAAGCTGACATTTAGCCCCTGTTGCCAAAGCTCTTTTACTCGTGTCACTCCTCGGCGCTTGGGGTAGGTGTCGGTGCGACCTTGCAGCGTGATGTTAATCAGTGGGTTGGCAATCAAATTAAGTTGTGCCCGTTGTAGCAAACCCATCAGTTTTTGAGCATAGGCATTGTTATAAGACCCAAACGCCGTTGTATGGCTGGCGGTCACCCGTTTGCCTAAGCCACTGCGAATGGCACAAGCTGCCACCACTTCTAAAAAGCGGGATTGCTCATCATCTATTTCGTCGCAGTGAATATCAATCAGGCGATCGTACTGTTGAGCCAACTCAAACACCCGGTGAACCGATCGCACCCCATCTTCGCGAGTAAATTCATAGTGAGGAATGCCACCTACTACGTCGGCACCCAATTGCAGCGCTTTCTCTAGCAAGGTCTCATTTTCAGGGTTGCCATAAATACCATCTTGGGGAAACGCCACGACCTGCACAGTCACCCAATCTTTCACAGCTTCGCGAACTTCTAACAAAGCCTGGAGTACCGTCAAGCTCGTTTCGCTCACATCTGCGTGGGTGCGGACAAACAATACGCCTTGCTGAGCTTGCTGTTTGAGCGTGGCGATCGCTCGTTGCTTGACATCTTCGAAAGTGAGGCTCTGCTTGCGATCGCGCCAAATTTCAATGCCTTCAAATAACGTACCACTTTGGTTCCAGCGGGGTTCACCAGCGGTTAAGGCTGAGTCTAAGTGAATGTGCGATTCCACAAACGGCGGGCTGACCAATTGGCCCTGTACATCTAATTCTTGCCGAGCCGTCTCTGCGATCTGTGGCGCGATCGCTGCAATTTTGCCACCCGCGATCGCCACATCTACAGTTTCTAAAACAGTAGGCGATCGCAACAAACGGCAGTTCTTCAGCAACAAATCATAAGGCTGAACCGACATACAACTCACCACTCAGCGATGTGATTAAACGTTAGGATACGATGCTTGGGAAAAACGCAGACAAAAGATTGAACTTCCTGCGTAAATACTTTGCGGCCCCCTCCCGTCCCCCTTTCTGGGATGCCAGCTAGGGCTTTATTCTGGGGGAAGCTCCATTAAAATTCCCCCCAAATTTGGGGGGCTAGGGGGGCCAAGTTTGATTTGTGCAGGAAGTCTATTAAGTAGCTCTTTCAGCTCGTTGTGAGAATGTGGGGTGTAGCTTTATGCATTCCCACAAAAAAACACCCCCGCAGGGGTGCTTACTCATGTCATGAATCATATTGACGAGTTAGCTCAGAGCCACATGACTGCGCTCGTAGTTACGCCGAAATGTCGGATGAATCTGGCCTTGAATATGGTTCCAATATTGGGAAATATCAGCAGTCAAACCAATTTCAGCGGCAGAGCGGCTTAATAGAACTTGCTGCCGATTCTTGATGACCTGGTTTTGCTTCAACATCCGAGACCGAGCCAGATCTTGAACATCTGGTACTGTTACTGCCGTTACAGCAGGTTTAACAACGGGTTCAGATTCAGCAACAGGCTGGGGTTGATAAGCAACACCACGATATTTTAGGTCTAGGGTCGCTTGTTGCACAGGTGCTTTCTTCAGGTTGCGGAATCTCCAATCTAGACCCCGATACTTGCCAACCGATTCTTCAGCAACCGTTTCAACAACAGGAGGATTGTATTCGTAAGCAACACCACGATAGGTCAATGTCATGATTTTCGCCTCATTAATGTTTTGTAGGGTTTGAGGCGCGTTCCTTCGGGATCACTCCCTACTTCCGTTTCTTTCTGGCTCGCAAAGGCAATTGGTGAGTTGAAACCAAGTTTTGCTGAACTAAACCAAAAGAAATGAACGATTTGTTTTATTTCTGTATCTATTGTGACCGTTTTGCCTCAAATTTGTCAAATTAGAAGTTTTTCTAGCTAAAAAACCTCAAAGTCCCACCCTTGAACGGCTCTAGCGATCGCACTCACGCTCTTAGCACTCTAATGTCATCAACTCTTGACATCAATCAGGTAAATTCGTCAAGCTTGAAATGGAAATTCTGTCTCTACATTCCATCGCTTGCCATCGTGTAACAACAAAGTGAGCTGGTGAGCCGTAAATTCAAAAGATAGGGGACGATTTTGAAACTCTGACCAAGCAACTCGAAACTGTTGGCGACTCAAATCTCGAAAAGCAACGGTCATGTGTGGTGCAAACGGACGCTGCTGAGAGACGCGATCGACAATGCCGCAACTTGCTTCCAGATAGGTCATTAACATCCGCTGCAAATTCAACAGCTCTGGTGTTTTCAGCACATTAACGTAAATTACACGAGGCACAAACGCAGCAAAGCCTGACAGTGTAATGGGTATGTTAGGTTGCGATCGTGCAAATTCCTCTAAGCTATTTTTTAAGCGACTCACCTCAGCTAGCTCCCACTCAAAAGGAGGCTGAAGCGTGATGTGTGGCGGAGACTTTTGAGCCGCCCGACTGTCATGGTGCTCGGCAAAATATTGTTGAATCTCCCTGACATTATCCTGAATCGGCTGAGGGGGTAGCAACGCAATAAAAAAACGGCGTTTCTGTGGGTTCAAGGCAACTTAACCTCACAACTGACGGTGTTTTCTAAAATTGATACATCTTTACAGGAAGGAGCACATGCCCTGGTTCGTAAAACTTGAGACAGGTTTGGTCGAAAAATCTATCTTTGACAAATATGTTCCGGCACACAAAGCCTATGTACAAAGTTTGATTGAGCAAGGTCATGAAGCTCGCACTGGCTACTGGGCCCAACGAGGGGGCGGTATGCTGTTGTTCAAGGCGGCTTCGCTAGATGAAGCGCAAGCAATTGTTGAGCAAGACCCCTTAGTGCAAAACGGCTGTGTAGAATACAAGCTCTACGAGTGGTGTGTAGTTGTGGAATAACACTCCCCAATTTTCACGCTGGCTCACTAAATTTTTCTAATATGAAATTATGAGTAAAGACAAAAGCGAAAGTCTTAAAATAGTCAGCGACAATCGCCAAGCTCGCCACGAATACGAAATCCTGGAAACCTACGAAGCGGGGATTGAGTTGCGAGGTACTGAGGTGAAGTCGATCCGGGCGGGCAAAGTTAACCTGCGAGACGGGTTTGCCCTCGTCAGAGACGGAGAGGTGTTTTTGCTCAATGTCCACGTTTCCCCCCACGAAACGACCAACCAAGTTTTTAACCATGACCCTCGTCGCACCCGCAAGCTCTTGCTACACCGTCAAGAGATTCGCAAACTAATCGGCAAAGTTGAACAACAAGGTCTCACCTTAGTGCCGCTCAAAATGTATCTCAAAAAAGGTAGGGTCAAGGTCGATTTGGCTTTGGTGCGCGGTAAGAAACTGCACGACAAACGCGAAGATCTCAAGCGTCGTCAAGACCAGCGGGACATGGAACGAGCCATGAAACGTTAGATTATCGTTTTTCTCTCAATATCTGTCGGGTTGTAGGGGCAGGTTCAGCAGATAGACTGTCGAATACACCGTCAACTTACAGCTGTTCTCAAATGAATGCACCACGCTTGTAAATTCTTTAGGCCCCCTAAATCCCCCAATTCTGGGGGACTTTAAGTCTTGTTCCCCCCAAATTTGGGGGGCTAGGGGGGCGAGAACTGCTGTAACTGCAAAACCCGCCATAGTTTTAGATGGATATGGACTTTTAAGCTGCTTCCTGACCAGACGACTCGGCGATTTGGTGGGGAGAAGAAACAGATGGGGGGATGTAGTAGCTGGCAATTAGCGCAATCATCAGCCACCACAGCGTATTTACTTGCGGACGATACCAGACCGTATCAACCAATCCGTGGCACAACATGCCCACTAGACTAGCGATCGCAGCCATCAGCCAAAAG